>CALWRE010000019.1 GCA_944383835.1 uncultured Lachnospiraceae bacterium
ATACATTATAGCATAACAAGAGCATAACATCAATGTTTTTGTAACAAAAAACCCCGGAAGTATTGACTTTCCGGGATTTTAAGCATGGGAAACAGGTATTTATAATGGTAAAAGTGTAAAAGTCAGGGATGGCGGTAAACAGAAAAATCAGTATTTTTTTCATTTCCTTCACCTCTTTATTTTTTTTATGTTATAATTATAACATCGGACGGTTGTCCCGGCAAGGGACTTGCATAAAAAAGCTTTCCAGCCGTATCTTGACTGGACTCCCGAGGGGTTTTAAAATAAAGTCCATACAAGCAGTGATTTTTGCATAAAATGACAGGAGGAAAGGCAGATGGATTATGCGGGCAGAATAGCGAAATTAAGAGCGAAAATGGAGAAGCGGGGACTGGCTGCTGTTTTTACCGGCAGCGATTCCTCCTGGGAATATTTTACCGGAGCAAAACGGATCAGCCGGGGGCCAACCCCTTACCGCCAGAGCAGCCTGGAATGGGCCGGCCTGTTGGTGACGGAAAAGGACGTGATCCTCTTTATTCCCCGCCTCACCGGCATGTCTATCCTGCCGTTTCTGCCGCAGGATACGGTGATTACCGGGCAGGTGGCCTTCGCGGACAGCGACTTAGACGGCCGGGAATTCATCGATGAGCTCCGGCGTCTGGGCCTGGCCGACCGGCGGGTCGGGGTCAACCGGGATGTTTCGGCCTCGGCCGTCCTTTCCATGGAGGAGAGGCTGGATATAAAGACCGAGGACGCATCGGATATTATCGACGGGCTTCGGGCCGTAAAGGACGCGGAAGAGATCGCTCTGATGCGGGAAAACAGCCGGATTGCGGATCGCGTCTTTGAAAAGATTATGGGTGAGGTGCGTCCCGGCGTAAGCACCAGGCTGCTGGAGAGGGAGATTGAGAGGCTGTTTGAGGAAGAGGGCTGCTCACAGCCGTCTTTCCATGCGGAGGCGGTGAGCATGGGGCCTAAGTCCGGCCCGATTTTCGGCATGAACCATGATAAGGTGGAGAAGGGCCATGTGCTTTCCTTTGATTTCGGCGGCTGTTTCCAGGGGTACTGTTCCGATTTTGGCCGGACGGTTTTTATCGGCGAGCCGGAGCCGGAACTGCTCGCCTGCCACCGCCTGGTCATGGACTCGCAGCGGGCTGGAATCGAGGCCCTGCGTGCGGGCGGGCCGGCCTGGGAGGCCAATCGGGCGTCCAGACAGGTGATAGAGGAGGCAGGATATGGCGCCTATTATCTGCACCGTCTGGGGCATGGAATCGGCAAGGATGTCCATGAGCGGCCTTTCCTGTGCGAGGGTGAGGAAACGGTGCTGCAGGCAGGGATGCTCTTTACTGCGGAACCCAGCCTGATTCTGATTCGCCGCGGCTGGATTCGTGTGGAGGACGTGATTCTGGTGACGGAGAACGGAGGCGAATGCTTAGGGCAGGCCACGAAGGAGCCCATCATAGTGGAATAAAATCAATAAAATCTGCAGTTTTTTCCATTGCTTATCGGAACGAATAACCGTCTCCGAACCGAGGATACTAAAGTATTATCGGCAGGGAGGCGGTTATTATGAATGTACGGCTGACGGAAAAACAGAAAATTCTTCTGCGCGTTTTAGGAATGACGGCGGTGGTTTATCTGGTGTTCAAATACCTGATTCCCCTTATCATTCCTTTTTTGATTGCCATTCTCTTGTCGATACCGATCCGTCCGGCGGCTCGTTATATCTATAAGAAATTTCACATTCCCATCGGGGTCTCGGCAGGGATTCTTCTGGCGCTGACGATAACGCTGGCTGGCGGCCTGCTGTTTTGGGTGGTAAAAAGCGGCCTGAGTCAGCTGACGCTTCTCACCCAGCGGCTGCCGCAGATTTGGGAGGATTGCTGCGACTGGTTTATGGACTGCTGCCGTCAGGTGGAGTCCTATCTGAAGCTGGAGGACGGAACCATCAGCGATTCTCTGGCCCGGATGACGGATTTGGGAGAGGAAGGGCTGGGCGGCAAGACCCTGTCCGGCGTGATGAATACTTCCGTCCAGGGGATAAAGGCGGTGGTGGAAGGATTGGTGGCAGTATTCGTAACGATTGGCGCAACCCTGATTACCACTACGCAGCTGGAAGAAATTAAGAAAGCGAGAGACCGCTCGCCCTTTCGGGACGAGATTAACCATGTGCTGCACACATTATCCCGCGTAGGCCTGGCTTACGGGAGAACGCAGCTTTTTATCATGTTCCTTACGATGGTAATCTGCACGGCTGGCCTTACGCTGATGGGAAATCCCTATGCGATTGTGCTGGGGATTGTTATCGGCCTTCTGGACGCCCTGCCTCTCTTTGGGGTGGGAACCGTACTCTGGCCCTGGATTGCCGTCAGTGCCCTGGGGGGAAACCTATGGCAGACGGTGGGCCTGGTTTTGATTTATGGAGGCTGCGCCCTAACCCGTGAAATCATGGAGGCCCGCTATATGGGCGACCGGATCGGTCTGAGTCCCCTGGAAAATCTCATCGCCATGTATGTGGGAATGCAGCTCTTCGGCCTGCTCGGCCTGTTTTACGGGCCAATCGGATACCTGCTGATCAAGGGGGCGGCTGGGGGAATGAATGAGGAGGGGACGCTGGAAGGGGCTGTCTGAAGCGGGCGGCCAGGGTATATGGGTTTCAATGCTCCGGCTGCGTTCTGTGAAAATCTTCTGCGCAAGACCTAAAAATGTGTTGTATTTTCCAGGATTATATGTATAATAAATGTAATAAAACAGCATTTTTTATCAAATATAAATGTGGATGAAGGACATTTTTATGGAAAGGAAGATCATGGCGCGGCTGCGAGAGTGGAAAAAAAGCCCCCGGCGGATGCCGCTTTTGCTGAGCGGGGCAAGGCAGGTAGGCAAGACCTATACGGCCTTGACTTTCGGAAAGGAACAGTATAAAAATACAGTATATTTCAATATGGAAGATGCAGCGGAAATACAGGCTATCTTTGAACGGGATTTCAGTATAGAGCGTCTGATTCGGGAATTGTCGGCCAAAGCAGGGCAGTCTATTTTTCCAGGTGATACGCTGATTATCTTTGACGAGATACAGGCATGCGAGCGGGCGCTGGCATCCTTAAAATATTTCTGCGAGAACGGGCCGGAGTACCATATTATTGCGGCGGGCAGCCTGCTGGGCGTGGCGCTCAAAAGGGAAAAATATTCGTTTCCGGTGGGAAAGACAGACCAGCTGACTCTCTATCCCCTGGATTTTGAAGAGTTTCTGTGGGCGACCGGCAGAGAGAAGCTGGCTGAGATAATCCGGGCAGCCTATCAGAATTTTACCCCTATGTCGCTTCATGACACAGCACTGGATCTGTACCGGGAGTATCTGGTGGTGGGAGGCATGCCTCAGCCGGTAAGTATTTATGCGGAAACGAAGGATTTTAATTTTGTGCTGGCTGCGCAAAAGGCGTTAAACAATGCGTACATTGCAGATATGGCCAAGTATGCTTCGCCGCAGGAAACCGTTAAAATTATGGCGGCGTGGGGCAGCATTCCGGCGCAGCTTTCCAAAGAGAACCATAAATTCCAATATCGGGTGATTAAATCTGGGGCGCGTGCCTATGAATATGAAATCCCACTGCAATGGCTGGAAGCCGCAGGTATTATCAACCGCTGCGTCCGGGTAAGCGAAGGAAAAATACCGCTCATCGCTTATGCGGATAACGATGCCTTCAAAATCTATATGGCGGATACCGGCCTGCTCTGCTCGAAGTTCGGCATAGCGGCAAATGTTGTTTTGGCCGGAGATCACCGGATGGACGGCTTTAAGGGCGCACTGGCGGAAAACTATATGATGCAGGCGCTAGTGGCAGATGGGATCCGGCCTTATTATTGGACAATGCAGCAGCGGGCGGAAGTGGATTTTGTATTCCAGGATAAGCATGGAAATATTATCCCGATAGAAGGGAAATCGGCGGACAATGTACGTTCCAGAAGCCTGAAAACATTTCTCTCCCGCTATGACTGTCCGTATGCCATTCGGGTATCCGTAAAAAATTTCGGATTTGAAAACGGGATTCAAAGCATCCCGTTGTATGGGCTGTTTTGTTTGGAAAAAAGCTAAAAAAAGGCTTAAAAAAAGCTTAAAAAAATTAATATATGTCCTTGTATTTTGATTCCGTTTGTGGTAGAGTGTAAACAGAGCGGGATGGTAATACATTTCTATGTAGCTTAACCCATTAAAATAATAAGCATATAATATGCTTGCTATTTTGATGGGTTTTTTATTGCTTGAGAGAAGGCTTATGAGCGGACAGTTCAGAGGGGATAGGTAATATGAATATTGTCAGAATACTTACGAATAATGCCGTGGTAGTGGATGACATCCAAAATGGAGAGAAAATCGTTTGCGGGAAGGGGATTGGTTATAAGAAACGAATCGGGGATAAAGTGGATGAATCTCTGATCAACCAGGTCTTTTGCCTGCAGAATTCCGACATGAATATGAAATTCCAGGAGCTTTTGCAGGATATCCCGCTGGAAGAGATTCGGGTAGCGGACGACATCATTCAATATGCCCGTAAAAAGCTGGACAGAGAGCTAGATGATTCGATTTATGTACTGCTGAGCGACCATATCCACATGGCCCTGGCCCGTTTCCTGGATGGAATCCTGATCAAAAACGCCCTCCTATGGGATATAAAGCAATTCTACCGGGAGGAATTTGAGGTCAGCTGTCATGGGTTGGATATTATCGAGGAGAAGCTTGGCGTACGGTTCCCGGAAGATGAAGCTGGGTTTATTGCCCTACATTTCGCCAACGCCTCCATGAGGGGCGGGAGCGGAGACATCCATAAAATTACGGCGATTATGCAGGAAATTTTGAATATTGTCAAATACACTTACCGAATCGATTTTGATACCGAATCCGTTTACTATTACCGGTTTATTACTCATTTGAAATTTTTTGCCCAAAGAATGATTATGGCAACCACCTATGACGACGATAAGGACACGGAATTGTATCAGATGGTAGCGGAAAAATATCCCAATGAGACACGCTGCATTGAGAAAATAATGGGATTCATCAAGAAGAAATATAACTACACCCTTTCGTGTGATGAAAAAATGTATTTAACAATCCATTTGGTTCGTGTGATCGGAAAAAATATAACGGCGTAAAGAATGAAACGGTGTAAGGATCCGCACCGTTCAGAATAAAAAGCAATCTGAATACGAGAAACGCAGGATAGTAACATTAAGTTGGCTTAACCTTCGATTATCATTGGAACAGTACAAAGATATAAGGAGGATATCATGGCAAAGTATTCAAAATTGGTTCAGGACATTTTGCAGGCGATTGGCGGTAAGGATAATATTGCTGAGGCTTCTCACTGCATGACAAGGCTTCGTTTGGTTTTAAAGGATGAAAAAAAAGCGGATGACGCGAAAGTGAAGAACATTGACGGTGTCCTGCAGCTGGTCAAGGCGCAGGGACAGTATCAAATCGTCATTGGTTCCCATGTAAATTTCGTGTATGAGGAACTGTGCGCCGAAACCGGCATGAGTGCAAGCACGGAGGGAACGAAGGAAGAGGCAGGGCAGAAGGAAGGAAGTCTTCTGGATCGTTTCATGCGTTTTATCTCCGGTATCATTTTTCCGGTAACTTATGTGATGTGCGCCTGCGCCATTATAAACGGCATCAATATACTGCTGCGCTACACCGGCGTTTTGACACCGGATAATGGGCTCTATATCCTGCTCAGCGGCATCGGCAATGCTGTGCTTTATCTGCTGCCGGTATTTCTTGGCTATACGACTGCTAAGCAGATGAAAATTGATCCGTTCATCGGAATCGGTATAGGCGCGGCGATGTGCAACCCCAATATCAACGGTGTGCTGATGAATATTTTGGGGTTTGAGATACAGGCAACCTATACGTCTACTGTCCTGCCGGTGATCATCATTGTGGCTCTGGCCAGTCCGCTGGTTAAATTCCTAAACAGAAAGGTACCGGCAGTCCTGCGGGGCTTCGGCGTTCCCTGCATCACCTTCCTAGTTGCCATCCCTTTGGGATTCTGCATTATCGGTCCGGCGGTAAATCTGTTTGGTGAAGCCATGGGCGCTGTTCTGAACGGACTTATTGACCTGAACCGAGTGATTGCAGGTTTCCTGATTGCCGGTTTATGGAACATATCGGTGGTGCTGGGTATCCAGGGTGTGATCTCCATGCCTTCCCTCACCAATGTAATGGCAGGGGTGCCGGATTCTTTCGGCGCAATGCGTTCTGGCGTCTGCTTCGCGATGGCGGCGACCGCCTTGGCGGTATTTGTCAAGACAAAGAACCTGCGGATGAAAAACGTTTCCCTTCCTGCTTTTGTATCTGGTATGTTCGGTGTGACGGAGCCGGCCCTGTACGGTGTGGCGGTTCCGAATATGAAGGTGTTTGTCGGGACGCTGATTTCCAGCGGACTGGGCGGCGCAGTGGCCGGCCTTCTGGGAGCTATGGCTTACGGCGTTGGATCCGGTGGCGTATTCCAGGTAGTAGGTTATATCAATCCGGCGGATCCGTCCGGTTCCCTCTTTGCCATCATGGCAAACTATGTAGTATCCTTTGTGGCTGGATTTGTGATCACCTGGTTTTTATATAAGGATACAGATGAAGTGTCCACGACTCTTGACAGTTTTAAGGGCGTACAGAAATATAATGCGAAACAGGAGGCAAAGGCGCAGGATAAGCTGATCAGCAGTCCGATTGAAGGGAAGGCGATTCCTCTGTCAGAGGTATCCGATCCTGCGTTTGCAACCGGAACCTTAGGAAAAGGAATTGCGGTAATCCCGGATAAGGGAGAGGTGGTTGCCCCTTTTGACTGTACGGTGACGGCGCTTTTTAACACGAAACATGCTATTGGGCTGACCAGCACAGATGGCCTGGAGATGCTGATCCATATCGGTATGGACACAGTAAAGTTGGAGGGCAAGTATTTCACGGCCCATGTAAAGCAGGGTGATGTGGTAAAAAAGGGAACGCTGCTGATTACATTTGATATGGATGCAATCCGCAAGGAAGGCTATTCTCTGGAGACTCCCGTTGTCATTACCAATACAGATGATTATCAGGATGTGCTGCCGGAACAGGCGGAGAAGGTGCGAGCCACCGATAATCTGCTGGTGGTAATGGCCTGAGAGGAGGTGCATGAAATTGGCAAAGTTTCCAAAAGAATTTTTGTGGGGAGGAGCCACAGCGGCTAACCAGTATGAGGGTGGCTGGAACGAAGGTGGGAAAGGGGTAAGCGTTGCCGATGTCATGACGGCAGGCTCCCACACCGAACCCCGGAAAATGACCTGGAAAAACCCTAAAACAGGCGAAACCGGCTACATTGTAAAGAAAATGCTTCAGGAGGCAGACCCCCTGCCTCCTGGGGCGGAGCCCGCGGTGACGGACGGCTGGTATTATCCCAGCCATCAAGCAACGGATTTTTATCACCGTTATAAGGAAGATATTGCTCTGATGGCGGAGATGGGCTTTCGAGCTTTTCGGTTGTCCATCAACTGGAGTCGGATCTTTCCTAACGGGGATGACGCCGAGCCAAACGAGGAGGGACTTTGTTTTTATGAAGAAGTTTTTCGCGAGTGCAGGAAGTATGGTATCGAGCCTCTTGTAACCCTCTCCCATTATGAAACTCCTCTCCAGCTGGGCATAAAATACAATGGCTTTGCCGACCGGCGCGTGATCGATTTCTTTGTAAAATACGCAGAGACGGTGATGACACGCTATAAAGGGTTGGTAAAGTATTATCTGACTTTCAATGAGATTAATCTGATGGGACATGACGGCTATCAGGCCGGAGCCCTTCTCCGGGAGGACGAGCAGAAAAGAGCCCAGGGAGCTCATAACCAATTTGTGGCCAGTGCTAAAACTGTAAAAAGAGCCCATGAGATCAGCGATGAAATCATGGTAGGACAGATGCTGGCTTATCGCCCGCCTTACGCCTATTGCTGCGATCCATGGGATCAGATTAAACGGATGGACGAGATGCACGATATGCTGTGGTTTGGCGATGTGCAGACGGGAGGTCATTATCCTGCCTATAAATTGCGGGAATATGAGAGGAAAGGAATTGTTCTGGAGGACTGCCCGGAGGATTATGAGCTGATTGCCCAGTATCCGGCAGATTTCCTGGGATTTTCCTGCTACGGAAGTTTTGCTGTCAGTACGCATACGGATCTGAAGCCGGGACTGCGTGGCGTGGATAATCCATACCTGGAGAAAAATGCCTGGGATTGGACGACAGACCCCTGCGCTCTGCGCATTGCCCTTAATGAATTATACGACCGTTACCATAAGCCTTTGTGGATTGTTGAGAACGGAATTGGCTGGGCCGATGAACTGATGGAGGACGGAAAAGTCCACGATGACTACCGTATTGAATATCTTAAGAAAAATCTGCGGTCTGTGCGCGATGCTATTGAAATTGATGGAATCGATGTGATGGGTTATACCATGTGGGGCTGTATCGACCTGGTATCTGCCGGCACAGGGGAGATGAAAAAACGGTACGGCTTCGTCTATGTGGACATGGATGATGAAGGAAAAGGGACTTTGAAGCGTTATCGCAAAGATTCTTTTTACTGGTATCAGCATCTGATCGAAACCCAGGGTGAGGAACTTTGAGAGAGGAGGAACAGGATGCATTCTTTTCCCGATCATTTCTTGTGGGGAGCCGCGTCGGCGGCCAACCAGTATGAGGGAGGTTTTGGAGAAGGAGGAAAGGGGCTCTCCAATCTGGATGTAGTGACCAAAGGCTCCCGAACAGCCCCCCGCTTTATTACCTGGAGGAAAACAGACGGATCGGAAGGGTGCTCGGAATTGTTCCATATGGAACAGTTGCCGAAGGATGTCCGCCTTGCCTGCCTGGAGGGGGAGTTTTATCCAAACCACAGGGCAACGGATTTTTATCATCATTGGAAAGAGGACATTGCGCTGATGGCAGAGTTGGGGCTGAAAACTTTCCGTCTGTCCATCTCCTGGCCGCGTATCTTTCCATTGGGAGACGAAGAAGAACCCAATGAACAGGGATTGGCGTTCTACGATAATGTATTTGATGAACTGCAAAAAAACGACATTGAGCCGCTTGTGACACTGAACCACTATGAAGTGCCGCTGCACCTGACGGAAGCTTGGGGAGGCTGGGCGGATCGACGAACCATAGACTGTTTTGTGCGTTTTTCCAAAATCGTGTTTATGCGGTATAAAGAGAAGGTCAAATATTGGCTGACCTTTAATGAGATCAATCATATTGCGATGTCGCCCTTTATGGCTGCCGGCTTGATAAACTCCGATGCGGATACGGTGGCAAATGCCAGCCACTATCAGTTTCTGGCGGCGGCACAGGCTGTTGCCCTGGGGCGCCGCATCAATCCGGCTTTTCTGTTCGGCTGTATGATAGGCTATCCCCAATCCTATCCTTATACCTGTGCGCCCGAGGATAATTACGAGAACTGGAAATTCTTGAACCGCTGTTTTTTCTATAGCGACGTTCAGGTGAGAGGGTATTATCCCTCGTACAAAAAGAAGGAGTATGAGCGGGAGCACATCCAACTGGATTTTCAGCCGGAGGACGAGGTGGTTCTGCGTGAGGGTACCGTTGATTTTATTTCATTTAGTTATTATACTTCGGGAACCCGTACGACAAAACCGGCCGCAGAGTCGGGAAATGTCGGGAATATGGTGGACTTGGGGCCCAAAAATCCATATCTCACGGCGTCTGAATGGGGATGGCCAATTGATGCCATGGGACTGCGTTTAGCCTTGGTAACCCTTTATGACCGGTATCAGAAGCCTTTGTTTATCGTTGAAAATGGACTGGGGGCGGATGACCGGAAGGATGCAGGTGGAAAAATCCATGATATGTACCGTATTCACTATCTGCGGGAACATATAAAGGCCATGGCGGCTGCAATCGAAGAGGACGGGGTGGAGGTTATGGGCTATACGCCGTGGTCCTTTGCCGATTTGATTTCTGCGTCCACTGGCGAGGTAAAGAAGAGATATGGTTTCGTCTATGTGGACTGCAATGAAAACGGTGAGGGGACAATGGCCCGCGTGCCCAAGGATTCTTTTTACTGGTACAAGAAGGTCATTGCCAGCAACGGCGAAGATTTAAGTTAAAAGATCCCAAAACAGGAAAATAAATAAAAGACTTTGAACAGGACAGGCGAGAATTGCGGTAAACTCTCGCCTGCCCCTGTTATTGAGCGTATTTACGACAAATCCGTTCCGTCGGATGCAATCACTTTTTTATACCAATAGAACGAATCCTTGCGGTAGCGCCGGAAACTGCCGTTTCCGTGGTCGTCGGAGTCCACGTAGACGAGACCGTAGCGCTTTTTCATCTCGCCGGTGGAGGCGGCGGTCAGATCGATGCAGCCCCAGGGGGTATAGCCCACCAGTTCGACACCGTCGTTGATGGCCTCGCCCATCTGTTCAATATGCTGGCGCATATATTCGATGCGGTAAGGATCGTGTACCGTGCCGTCGGGATTTAAGGTATCATCCTGGCCTAGGCCGTTTTCCACCACCATGATCGGGATCTGATAGCGGTCATAAATCTCATTTAAGAAGTAGCGCAGTCCCTTGGGATCGATCTGCCAGCCCCATTCGCTCGCCTGCAGGTAGGGATTGGCTGCCCCGAAGATCATATTGCCGGCAGTCTTTTCGGCATTTTCGTCGGTGGTCACACAGCCGGTGGAGTAGTAACTGAAGGTGTAGAAGTCCACGCAGCCTTTTTGGAGGATGGCCTCGTCTCCGCTTTCCATGGAAATTTGGATTCCGTTTTCGGCAAAATACCGCTTGGCATAGCCGGGATAAGCGCCCCGGACCATCACGTCGGAGCAGAGGTAGAAAATGTTCTGCCGAGCCTTCTGCGCCTTTATGATATCGTCCGGACGGCAGGTGAGCGGATACTGGCAGATGCCGGCGATCATGCAGCCCAGGCGGTACTGTGGATCGATGGAATGGGCCAGTTCTACGGCCTTTGCGCTGGCTAACATCATGTGATGCAGGGCGGTGTACTGCTTGTTTCGAGTCTGGGCGGCCGCATCCTCTCCGGCGTCGACCGCATGCTCCTCCTCTTTTTCCAGAACGCCGGCTTTCATGCCCTTATCCTGCACGGAGGAAATGCCGGCGGAAAAGTAGGCATTCCCCTCCAGGATGGCGCTGTTTATTTCGTTGAAGGTCAGCCAGTATTTGACCAGGCCCTTGTATTCCGTGAACAGTACCTTGCAGTAGTTCAGGTAAAAGTCGATGCATTTGCGGTTTGCCCAGCCGTCGTATTGGACGGACAGGTGGTAGGGAAGTTCGTAGTGGGAGATGGTCACCAGGGGCTCAATGCCGTATTTTTTTAGTTCCGTGAATACGGAACGGTAGAATTCGACGCCCTTGGGATTGGGCTTCTCCTCATCACCCTGGGGAAAAAGCCTCGCCCAGTTGATCGACATGCGGTAGACCTTGAAGCCCATTTCGGCCATCAGGGCAATGTCCTCTTTGTAATGGTGATAAAAGTCAGAAGCCTTATGGGAAGGATAATATTCCCCTTCCTCGAAGGTTGCCGTGAATCTGCGGGGCTTGCTTCTGGATCCCAGGGTCAGGTGATCCGCTGTGGAATCCCCCTTCCCATCCTCGTTCCATCCTCCTTCGAACTGATTGGCAGCGGTCGCGCCGCCCCAGAGAAAATCCTTTGGAAAGCTCATTTTTTATTTCTCCTCTTTGATTCCGAAAATAAAGGTCAGGACAAAGGTGACAACCATGCCCACGGCGGCGGCCAGCAGGAAGTACAGCAGGTTATTGCCGGGGCCGGTAAAGGTAACGATGGCGAAAAGTCCGCCGCTGCCGGGGAAAGCGTAGCAGGCGACGCTAAGCAGGCCGGCGACAGCGCCTCCGACGAAGTTGCCGATCATGGCAGCGTACAGGGGGGTCTTGTACTTTAAGGTAACGCCGAACATGGCGGGCTCCGTCACACCGGCGACAAAAGCGGTGAAGGCGCAGGAGAGGGCCGTGGATTTGGTCTTTTGTGTCTTTGCCCGCAGGCCGGCAGCCAGGCTGGCGGCGGCCTGGTTCAGATTGGAAATAATCATCGCAGGCAGGAAGAAATAATCCATTCCCGAGGTGGCGAAGGCGGTCGTCCAGTAAGGGGTCATCATGGTATGCATGCCGGTCATTACCATCAGAGGCAGCAGAGCGGCCAGGACGGCGACGCCAAGGAACCCGATGGTTTCATAAATCCAGGCGACGGCGGCTGCAACATAGGTGCCGATATAGTAGCCAATCGGAGCCGTTACCACCAGCATGACGGGCAGCATAATCAGCAGGGAGAGGGTGGGCACCAGGCAGGCCTTCAGAAAGTCCGGTATGATCTTGGTCACCAGCTTTTCGATTTTGCTCAGCACGAATACCGTGAGGATAATCGGGATAACCGTACTGGAGTAATTGGTCACATATACGGGGAGACCGAAGATGGTCATGGATTCGCCCGCTGTGGCTGCAGCGATAAAGCTGGGGTAGATGAGGAGAGCGCCTAACAGCATGCCCACGCCCTGGTTTGCCCCGAACTTTTTGGCGGAAGTGGCGCCCAGGAATACCGGGAAGAAATAGATGAAGGCGTCGCCCAGCCAGTACAGGATCTGATAAGTGGTGCTGGTTTCCGGCAGGATGCCGACCATATTGGCAAGCATATAGATAACCTTGATCATGCCGCCGCCGATCATCATCGGGATGATGGGGGTGATGCTTCCGGATACGCCGTCCATGATGCCGATCAGGATGGATTTCGGCGTGATTTTCTTTTTGGTCAGTTCTGCATCCAGATTTTCATCCACGGCCTCCTGGGCCGCAAGCCCTGCAGCCTGGCAGATGGCGTCGTAGGCTTCGCTGACGGCGGGGCCAATGACGACCTGCAGCTCATCGGCGGACCACTGGACGCCGAGGACTTTATCGGCGTTCTCAATGGCTTTGACGTCCACAATGCTGCGGTCTTTGAGATTAAAGCGCAGCCTGGTGGTGCAGTGCTGGAAATAGATGATGTTGCTTTTCCCCCCTACTGCGGGGATGAGGGCGTTTGCCAGCTCTTCATACTTCTTTGACATGGTTATCCTCCTTGTGATTTTGTGGAATGTATGTATGGTTGCATGGTTTTATGGTAATAAAAAAACCCCAAAACGACATGCGGCAGTTCCGCATTGTCATTCTGGGGTTATGCCCTTTCGGTTGCAATCCTCTTTATTATGCAGTTGGCTTACATGTATCATCAGGTACAGGAGTTCTTCCCGCGGACAGCGCTCGCCGAATTCCTTGAACAGGAAATCGTCCATGCGCTGCACGCATTCGTAGATATCGGGATGGGCGTTCCGGACGCTGTCAAAAATGTCGTTGTTCGGAGAGGTAAACTCCCCTCCCCTCCCCTTGCGCTGTACAAAAAACTTCAGATGGTTTTTAAAGCGAAAGTAGTGATAGCTTTTTTTGTCCAGCTGGATGGAGAAAAAGTCCTCCACGATTTTGGTCAGGGCGGAGATTACGCGGGTGGTGCGGTCTGGGCCCGGGGGTTTTGACCCTTTGCCAGCGGAAGCGGAATCCGCCTGCCCGGAGACGGCTGCCTGGGATGGCACGGCTGTCTCCTGCAGATTTTCCATCATAGCATTTAAAAAATGCATGGTTATGCTGCTGATCTCGCCTTTATCCAAATGGACGTGCATCCGTTCATTGACCTGCCTCACAATCCACCGTGAGATGGCGGTGAGCTCCGGATATTCGTATTCCAGCTCGTAGGAATAGGGGAGAGAAAAATTCATCCCCTTCCGCTGCCGGTCCACAGCAAAGTGAATGTGGTCGGCCAGGATAAAGGTAAGGTTAGGATTCAGGCTGCCTGGCAGGCGCGGCCGCACCGCGTCCAGGAGGCGGGATACCAGCAGAAAAACCGTATCGGGAATCTCCTGCAGAAGGCCGTAGAACTTCTTATCAATATTATAGTAGGTTCGGTCAATTTTGGACAGATCCGTCAATGTGTAGGGAATGGCGGGAAAGCCGATTCCCTTTCCAAAAAGGATTACCTCATGTCCGTTGTCATCCTTGCCGATGGCTACATTGTTGTTTATTTTTCTTATTACTTTCATGACGCTTCCCCCTACCATGCACGAGAAGGGGAGAAAGCAGCCTTATCCGCTTACAGCACCTTATCTCCTGCATTTACCGTCTGTCCTACGCAGGACAGAGCCACAGGCTTGTCATATCCGCCGGTGAAGACCAGCATGGTGGTCAGATCGATGCCCTTTTCCTCCATGAAGCTGCGGTCAAAGCGAATGACAGGCGCGCCAGCCTTAACCCGGCTGCCCTGCTTTGTCAAAACCTCAAAGCCCTGGCCGTTTAAATTCACCGTGTCGAGGCCGATATGGACCAAAAGCTCCACCCCGTCCTTCGTCTTCATGCCGAAAGCATGCTTCGACTCGGGGATCATGACAATCTCTCCGTCCGCCGGAGCCACTACCGTATCGCCGGTGGGAACAATGGCGAAACCATCCCCCATCATCTTGGATGAGAATACGGCGTCGGCAACCTCCTCAATGGAAATGCACTTGCCGGTCACCGGTGCGACGAAGCCGTCTGTGCCGTTGTCCTGCGATTTTTTCAGAAAACCAAACATCTTGAACTCCTTTCCGGGAAACCCTCCAGATACAGAAAAAACCCTTCCGCACCGACCATAGATGAAAGGTAATGCCTCGAAGAGTTACAATCCTTGTCTGTTCTGTTTTTGTGATTTATACCAATACAATAGCAGGTTTGGAAGGCCTTGTCAAGGAAATAATTTTGTAAAAAATATACAATTTTATGTAGGAAATTCGTAAGGGAAAATTTATTGGTTTTTCCGGCAGGAGCGGATACAATAGTCGCCATATAGCGATGAGAGGAGAAAGGTTCGATATGACTTCCTATTGTTCACTTGTATTTTTGGGAATTTTTCTTCCGGCGGTGCTGGTTTCTTACATGGTTTTACCGCGCAGGCTGCGCCCCTGGCTGCTGCTTGGCGCCAGCTATGCCCTCTTCTGGGAGATGAGCGGCCGCCTGCTGGTTTTCCTGCTGTTTACTACCGTATCGGTTTACGCAATAGGGCTGGGACTGGATTTTATTCGCGGAAAGGAGAAGAGCGGCGAGGAAAAGAAGGGGTATAAGAAGCAGGATAAGAAGCGGTATAAGAAACTGCGGAGGGCTCTATTGGCTCTCGGCGTGCTTTTGGAGTTGGGGATTTTGGCTGTGCTTAAATACGCGCCCTTTTTTGCAGCCAATGTCAATCAGCTGAGCCGCTTTCTGCATCTGCCCCTGACCGTTTCGGTGCCGTCTTTTGTACTGCCCATCGGAATCTCCTTCTATACGCTGCAGGCCGTGTCTTATCTGACGGATGTGTATCGAGGGACCATTCCGGCGGAGCGGCTGCTGCCCAGGCTTGCCCTGTATATGGTCTTTTTCCCGCAGATCATGGAGGGGCCGATCTGCCGCTATGCCCAGACGGCTGGGCAGCTGTGGGAGGGAAGACCTGTTACCTGGAGAGGGCTTACCTTCGGCTTGCAGAGGATTGGTTTCGGTCTGCTGAAAAAAATGGTCATTGCCGACCGGCTGAATCCGGCGGTGAAGGAGATTTACGGAAACTACATAAGTTACGACGGCGGCATTATGGCGCTGGGAATGCTGCTGTATACGGTTCAGCTCTATATGGAGTTCTCCGGAACCATGGATGTGGTCGTGGGATGCGGAGAGATATTTGGCGTGAACCTGCCGGAAAATTTCCGCCGCCCCTTTTTGGCCCGCAGCATTTCCCAGTTTTGGCGCCGGTGGCATATTACTCTGGGCGCATGGTTTAAGGATTATGTGTTTTATCCGCTGACCACGTCTCGGCGTCTTTCCGGGCTGGCGCGAAGGCTGCGGAAACGCTTTGGCAGCCATGGGGCGGCGGTTCTTTCCTCCGGCATTGCTCTCTTTGCCGTGTGGCTGGGAAACGGCCTGTGGCATGGGGCCGGGTGGAATTATATCTTTTTTGGACTGTATCATTTTGCCTGGATTATGTTTGAAAACATTACGGAGCCGGGGGTAAGGCGGCTGACGGAGCGCTATGGGATTAACCGGGAGAGCCTGCCTTACCGCGGGATGCAGGTTGTAAGGACCGTTTTGATTGTCTGTGTGGGAGAATTGTTCTTCCGGGCGGAAGGCCTCCGAGCCGGCCTTGCTATGTTTGGTCGGATGGTCACGGATTTTTCCCTGGCGTCTTTCCGGGATGGAACGGTTTTGCGCCTGGGATTAGATGGAAAAGACTTTTTTATCGCGGCGTTCGCCCTGGCGCTGGTGGCGGCGGTACACCTTTTAGCTGAGAGGGGAGTGAATCTGCGGGAACGGCTGGCGGCAGGGAATGCGGCGGTTCGTCTGACTGCCTGCCTGGGCCTGGTTTTGTTTGTCCTTGTCTTTGGCGCATATGGCGCAGGCTATATTCCGGTGGATCCGAT
This sequence comes from uncultured Lachnospiraceae bacterium, assembly GCA_944383835.1. Classification (GTDB taxonomy): domain Bacteria; phylum Bacillota; class Clostridia; order Lachnospirales; family Lachnospiraceae; genus RGIG7193. The sequence goes on from CALWRE010000019.1 coordinate 16,516, forward strand.
TTATGCAGGGTTTTAGGAGGTGACTAGGAGATGAGACGGATGAACGAGGCAAAAAATGAGGCAAAAAAAGGAAGGTACTGGAAATATGGATGGGAGGCTGCGGTTTTCCTGCTCCTGCTGGCTGTAAGCTTATATGGTCTCTCCCTCTTGTTTCAGCCGAAAAATAACCGGGAGGATTTTGGCATGGGCGAGATGAAGGCCAACGGAATCCTGGCGGAGCCGGAAAATACGATCGATGTCATTGCTCTGGGGGATAGTGAGTGCGCCCTGGCCATCTCCCCCATGGTGATGTGGAGGGAGGCGGGAATCGCTGCCTATAACTGCGGGACAGCGGGAGAAAGTCTCTACGAGACCTATGGATATCTGCGCCAGGCTCTGCAGAAACAAAAGCCCCGCCTGGTGATTCTGGAGACCAATGTGATCTATAAGGAATGCAGGCTGGAGGATTACCTGTTTTCCAAGCTGGAGCGGCTGATTCCGGCCCTGCGCTATCATGACCGCTGGAAGTCTCTGCGGGCGGAGGATCTGGGGGAAGTGAATTACACCTGGCAGGATCCTTACCGCGGCTATATGTTTTATTCGGAGATTGTACCGGCAAACGTAAAAGAGTATATGTTCCCGTCACCGGATGTGCGCCGCATCGCCCGCTGGGGCAAAAAAAGCCTGGATGAGATCGTAAATTTGTGCCGGGAGGCAGGGGCACAGCTGGTCCTTGTCAGCACGCCCAGCGCTCTGAATTGGAGCTATCCCAATCACAATGGCATTCAGGCTCTGGCCGATGAATACGGCCTTACCTATGTGGATATGAATCTGCTGGGAGACGAACTGGGAATCGACTGGAAGACCGATACCAAGGATCAGGGGGATCATATGAACTGCTTCGGGGCGGAGAAGGTGTCCCGGTGGCTGGCCGGTTGGCTGAAAGGGAATTTCAGCCTGCCGGACCATCGGGGCGAGGCGGCCTACAGCCGCTGGGATGAGGATTTGAAGACGTATCAGGCGGAGGGGGAGGGGGTGCAAAAGAGCGCAGAAAAGGCAGAAAAAGGCTGAATTATCTCTTGCAATCTTTTATGTTTCGTGCCATCATAAAGTTACACATCTGTAGCATATCATTTTGGTTCAAAGAGCACATGAGGGTGACACATATGAAAAGCAGAAACAATAAAAAAACCGCAAGAAACAAAAATGAGCCGCTGCCGGCGCATTATGAGAGGTACAGGGAGATAATACGGGGGTTCACGATGATGAGTGACACCTTTATGCGCAATGTATTAAAGAAACGAGAGTGCGCGGAGTATGTAATCCGGGTTATAATGGGGCAGAAAAATATAAGGATAGAGAGCGTAGCCATTCAGCAGGATCATTGAGGAGACAGAAACGCCCTTTGGGGATTAGTCTCATATAATCTATGTAAATTCTCAGGTGCAGGACGATACGGAGCTTGGCAGGCTGATGCATGATTTTCATTGCACGGATGCAAAGGATATGTACAGCCCCATTTTGGCGCGGCGGGTACGGGAATTAAAGGAGACGCAGGAGGGGATAAGGGATATGTGCAGAGAGATGGAGAAAATTTATAACGAAGGACGTGCGGAGGGAGAACGGAAGGGCCGTAGAGAAGGGGAAAGAAAGGGCCGCAGGCAGGGGCAGATGGAGGAAAAGAAGGCGACCGCCCGTAATCTTGCCCGGATGGGTATGCCGGTGGAGAAGATTGCGCAGGCTGTTCAGGCCAGCACCGCGCTTGTGAAAAAGTGGGTGGGAGAGCCTGTGATGGAGTAGGCTGTGCGCCTTCGAGGGAACCTTGTGATGGAGGCCTTGTGATGGAGTGGCCGCGCAGTCTTGACAAACCCTGCTAAATCGCATAAAATAACGATACGACAGCGATGAACAGGATTAGTAGCTGCAAGGTGGCGGGTACAGAGAGCAGGCCGGATGCTGAGAGGTCTGACCGCGCACGGTGGGCGAACCTGCCTGGGAGCTTTCCATGAAAAGCCATGGCGTATGCAGCCGCGGCATAAATGGAACGCACGGCCTGCGTTACAGGTCATAGAGAGCACCGGTGCGCCGGTGAATAAGGGTGGTACCGCCGGATTGTCTGGCCCCTGGAGGGGAAGATGGTCCGGCGTTTTGTATACTGCAAGAAACGTGAAGACAAAGAGAAGCAAGGCAAAGCAGAGAAACCAAGGCAGAGCAGAGAAGCAAGGCGAAGCTTTGGCGGACGGAACCGAGGGGAGGTAAAACATGTCGGAAAGAATTGAAAAAACCAGGAAGTATCTGCGGGAGTATCTGTCCCAGAGCCCATACTTTATTAAGAATCCGGCACAGTTTTCCTACCGTTATCAGCATTCCCTGCGGGTTGCGGCCATTGGGGCGCAGATTGCCAGGGCGGACGGGCTGGATGAAGAGGAGCTGGTACTGGGTTGCCTGCTCCACGATATCAGCTACGGGAGAGAGTTTCTGACCCAGGAGGACTGGCTGAATCACGGCCGCGAATCGGCGCGGATTGCCCGGCCATGGCTGCTGGAGTTGGGCATTTCACCGGAGAAAACGGAGGAAATCTGCTATGGAATTGCAATCCATGTGGATGACAAGGCAGATTTTCCGGGGGAGAAGACGGTTCTGGCCAGCTTGATCGGCGACTGCGATGATATCGATCGTTTTGACATTTATCGGGTGTATGAGCTGCTGGAGGTCAATCGGTTCAGCCAGAAAGAAATTGCGGATCAAATCGCCTGGCTGGATATTATATTGCCGGCTGTCCGCGAATACCGCGGGATCACGCTTTCATCCCCGACAGCCACGGCTCTTTGGCGGGAGCGGCTGGATTTCCAGATAGCGGTTTATGAGAATCTTTACCGGCAGCTGACCCTTCCGGGAGACGAATGGCCGGACGAAAAGCCGAAACCGGAAGAAAAAGAGGATGTGCCGGATTGCGCCGAGAAATAACCGCGGGAGAACGGCAGGAAAATTGGCAGACAGCGCATAATATTCAACCTCATATCAACATCATCAACATCAATTTATCTAATATCCAATAATAAAGTAAGAGGAGAGAGAACATGGCAAAGGAAAAGAAACTGGTAGAGGCCATCACTTCCATGAATGAGGATTTCGCTCAGTGGTATACGGACGTGGTGATTAAGGCGGAGCTGATCGATTACTCTAGCGTCCGCGGCTGCATGGTGATCAAGCCGGCGGGTTACGCCCTTTGGGAGAATATTCAGAAGGAGCTGGACGCCCGCTTTAAGGAGACCGGCGTGGAGAATGTTTACATGCCGATGTTTATCCCGGAGAGCCTTCTGCAAAAGGAGAAGGATCATGTGGAGGGCTTCGCACCGGAAGTGGCCTGGGTGACCCACGGCGGTATGGAAGAACTGCCGGAAAGGCTCTGTGTGCGTCCCACGTCGGAGACCTTGTTCTGTGATTTTTACGCGAAAGAAGTGGAATCCTACCGCGATCTGCCGAAGCTGTACAATCAGTGGTGTTCCGTGGTGCGCTGGGAGAAGACGACCCGTCCTTTCCTGCGTTCCCGCGAGTTTCTGTGGCAGGAGGGGCATACGGCCCACGCCACCGCCGAGGAGGCGGAGGAACGCACCAAGCAGATGCTCAATGTCTATGCGGACTTCTGCGAGGAAGTGCTGGCTATCCCGGTGATCCGCGGACAGAAGACGGACAAGGAGAAATTCGCCGGCGCGGAGTCCACCTACACCATTGAGGCCATGATGCACGACGGCAAGGCCCTGCAGTCCGGCACCAGCCATAATTTCGGCGACGGCTTCGCCAAGGCCTTCGGCATCCAGTATTCCGATAAGAACAATCAGCTTCAGTACGTCCATCAGACTTCCTGGGGCATGAGCACCCGTATCATCGGCGCGATCATCATGACCCACGGCGACGACAGCGGCCTGGTACTGCCGCCCAGGATTGCCCCGACCCAGGTGATGATCATCCCGATCCAGCAGCGCAAAGAAGGAGTGCTTGAGAAGGCCGAGGAAATCCGCAAGGCCCTGGCTGCCGCCGGCATCCGTGTGAAGACCGATGATTCCGACAAGAGCCCGGGATGGAAGTTCAGCGAGCAGGAGATGAGGGGAATTCCGATTCGCGTGGAGATCGGCCCGAAGGATATCGAGGCCGGACACGCCGTGCTGGTGCGCCGGGATACCAGGGAGAAGGTCACCGTGCCTTTTGCGCATCTGGCCGAAGAAACGGCGAAGCTTCTGGACGCGATGCAGAAGGATATGCTGGAGAGAGCCAGGGAGCACAGGGACGCCCATATCTACACAGCGGAGAATTATGAGGAGTTCAAGGAGACGATCAACAATAAGCCTGGCTTTGTGAAGATGATGTGGTGCGGAGACGAAGCCTGCGAAAACAAGATAAAGGAAGACACCACCGCGACCTCCCGCTGCATGCCTTTCGCCCAGGAGCATATCGGGGACGTCTGCCCGGTCTGCGGCCGCCCGGCCAAAGCCATGGTGATCTGGGGCAAGGCCTATTGATGGGGCCGGGCAAACTATACAAACCTGCAGAAAGGCATCCATGAGACGACGGAATATCTTGAGATATTTCTGCGGAATCTCCTCTTAGGGGAAAAGAATGCTCTGCGCAATCGCGACATGCACGTCAGCGGGCTTCTGAGAACGGAAAAAGTGGACATTGAAGCGGGATCCTTAGAAAAAATGAGGGGATTTTCGGATAAGACGGTTTCTCATGTGAATAAGCTGTTTGAAATCTATGGATACACGGATGTATTTGGAAGAAGCGCGGTCTGTGAAATCCTTAAACTGCAGAGATCCGGTGCGTCGAAGCTGCTTGCAAAGCTGGTGCAGGCAGGGGTAATCGAGCCGGTATCCGGTCACGGGAAAGGGAAGTATAGGTTTTGGGGAGAATAGCTAATAGGAGCTGTTGGAAAACAGCCGATTTCCCTTGGGGCAGGCGCAGCTGTAATTTGCTGCGCCTGCTCCGGTTATTTTACATTGGCGTTTTCATATAAGAAATCGGAACCCGTCATGATAAGCATTAAAGGCCATGTACGATGTACAGATCCAATCTCTTTTTTCTGGATTGCCAATCTGGCATTAACATATTCAGAAATTCATAGAACTGCTTTGAGTGATTGGGGTGAATGAAGTGACAAAATTCATGGGTCACGACATATTCAATGCAGTCTCGCGGCATTTCCAGCAGACGTTTGTTCAGTGTAATGATTCCTTTTTTGGACAAGCATGAGCCCCACCGTGTATCCATGTCTCGAATCCGCAATATGGGCATAGCTATGCCATATTTTTGAAAAGCCGGATAGATTTCCGTTATGATCTCATGAAAAACCTCTAGACACTGTTGATTCAGATATTTTGTAACAATTCGTCTCTTTGCTTGCATATCTGCTGCATCTTTAACCTGCAAAAAAAGAAATACACCGTCGGATGTAATTTTGTTCTGTGGCCCCTGATTTACCTTTAAACGGAGACCATGTCCAAGAATGTAGAAAGTTTCCCCACTGACATATTGTTTGGGTCGTGGGGCATACTGCGCCATTTGGGTAAATTGGCGCTGGGCAGAACGGATATAGGGAGCTTTGCTAATGACAAATGCGTCTATTTCTTCAAGAGGAACTGCAAAACTTGCTGAAACGAATATGCGCCCGTCCTTGTGAATGCGGAGATTCAGATTTTTTACGTTTTTTTGCTCTAATAGATAAGAGATTTCTCCGTCCGAATAGGAAACGTTACGGAGTGATGTATGTATCATGATTTAGAACCTCCGCAGTGCTACTGTTTTTACATTTTCAATAATCTTATCAATGGTGTTAAAGGAAAGCTTCAATCCCCTCTCCTTCTCATACTGATAAAATAGGTCGTCGATATCCTGGGCAATTCGGTCGTGGATCGTTTTGCTATGCGTCCAATCTACCTGGCTATGCCTGGCAATAATCGCTGTGATCTCAATTGCTATTTCAGCTACAAATTCAGGAGAGATTTCCACCTCATGGTTGTTGTCGAAGATCGCAGACAAAACGCCATAAAATGCTTGGGCATGGACATTATGTTTGATGGATTCCGGATAGGTGACAGTACTTCTGCCAGCGTGGTAGTCCTCCAGGATATCTCGCATCTTGGAAAGATATTCCGCCTCGGAGATGATTCGCTCCTTATATTGCTCCAGTGTATTCTTGATTCGCTTGGAAAAGCTGTCATAGTAGGCGGGGTTTTCATCCCACTTTTCGCTGATGCTCTTAGTTAGCCGGCTGGTGATGGCATCCGCTTTGGCTCGAAGGGATCCCAGTTCTTCCAGTTCCCGTTCAAAATCATCCTTATTCAGAATATCAATGGGGCTGGTGATCTGTTTTAATCCTGCCACAGACAGATGGGTATCCAATAGATTCTGCATCAGCTTTTCATATTCTTGGTGGTCAATGGCATCACAATAGCGAATCTTAACGCTTCGGCGCACATTGGAGTAGAACACAAAAGCGTCCTGATAGTGCTTACGCTCATTCTGAGGCAGGGCAGAGTAGGTCTGTTCTGCGTTCAATACGACATTCAAAGCCTTGCCAAAGGCACACAGCAGATTATAGAAACTTTCCCGTTTTTTATTATCTGCCAGGAATACTTCTATCGCTTCGGCGTCCTCAGAGGGTTCCACTGGCGTAAATAAATCCGCCAGGCGGGTATAGGCTTCTCGTAAAATGCTAATGGAGGACATGACATCCACCACTACGCCTTTTAGATCGCTTCCGTCAAAGTTTTCCAGTCCAGCGCCGCTGTAGAGGTTCATGGCGGTATCCAGTTTTTCAATCAGCCCCCGGTAGTCCACAATCAGGCCGTAGTCCTTTCCATCATGCAGACGGTTGGTGCGGGCGATGGCCTGCAGAAGGTTGTGTTCTTTCAGCTCCTTGTCGATGTACATCACTTGGCAGACGGGAGCGTCAAACCCGGTAAGCAACTTGCTGCATACAATCAGGATGTCAATATCTCTGGCGCAAAATTGGTTCTTCATTGCATCTTCGTAGGCGTCAACGTCTCCGTACTGCGCCATCATCTGATTCCAGTAAGCAATGACCTTATTATCGGAGCTCTCATCCGCGTTGTCCGCGCCCTCGCGCAGATCGGGCGGAGAGATGACCACACCGCATTTCAGATCTCCAAATTGCTCAAAGCACTCCAGGTAACGCACGGCGTCCCGCTTGTAGTTGGTAGCCAGCATTGCTTTGAACCCGGTGTGTTTTAAGGTCTCGATAAAGTGGTTGTTGATATCCAGGGCGATGCGCTTGATCCGGGCGCTGGTGGAGGTCAGGCGGCGGAGGCTGCTCCATTTCCGGGCGAGATCATTGCGTTGGGCCTCCGTGAGCCGTTTGGTAGTTTGCTGAAACCATAGGTCAATGTTCGCCTCGTCCACATGCTGCTCCACAAAGCGTCCTTCATAGATCAGCGGCACAATGGCTCCGTCCGCCACGCCATCGGCAATGGTATACTTATGAATCAACTTACCGAAGCGAGCCATAGTGTTTTTTTCTTTTTTCATCAGGGGCGTACCAGTAAAGCCGATATAGCAGGCGTTAGGGAATACGGTGCGCATCTTTGCGGCCATCTCGCCGTAATTGGAGCGGTGACTTTCGTCCACCAGCAGGAACACGTTTGGGGAGAGATTCTTATACTCTAATTTTTCAACAGTATTAAACTTGTTGATGATGGTGGTAACAACATCTGCTTTCCCATTCTTCAGCAGTGCTGCCAGATTCCGTCCACTGGAAGCCCGGGCCGGTTTCAAACGGGTATGGGCAAAGGTGGCGGCAATTTGCCGATCCAGTTCTTTTCGGTCAGTGACAAGGATCACTTTGGGATTACAGGCGGAGAGTTCCGTCAGCAGGTATTTGGCCAACATGACCATGGTCAGGCTTTTGCCGCTGCCTTGGGTGTGCCAGATGACACCGCTTTGCCGGTTGCCTTGCTGATCTGGCTTCTGAACAGTACGAATAATTTCTTTGACGGCGAAGTACTGCTGATAGCGGCAGATTTTCTTCCTATTAGAGTCAAAGAGAATGAAATAGCGGATCAATTCCAGCGCTCGCTTTGGGGTGAACAGGGAGATCAGGTTGCGATCCTGCTCTGTAGGAGTTCGATCGGGAACGTATCGAGCAATAGACTGTTCTAAAAAGGCGGTATCCTGCTCTTTCCAGACAGTCCAGAATTTCTTGGGAGTACCGGCGGTAGCATACTTTACCGTGTTTTTGTTGGTGGCAGCCACAATCTGGGCAAACTTATAAAGTTGTGGGATGTACTCCGGCCGCTCATTGCGGATAGTCTGTTCCACTGCCTGCTCCACGTCAATCTGTGGAGCCTTGCACTCAATAACGGCGAAGGGGATGCCGTTAATAAAGAGAACAAGATCTGGCCGGGCGTTGTGAAGCTTGTCCTGGCTGTCCACGGCAAACTCTTCGGTGACATGGAATAGGTTGTTCCCTGGGTCTTCCCAGTCAATGTACTTTAGATTGAAGCTGAGGGTCTTGCCTTCGCCCACCGTCTCCGGGTAGCTTTTGCCAAGAAGAATAGCATCATAGATTTTTTCGCTGCTATGCACTAGGCCGTCAGTTAGAGGCTCATCCAGATCTTCCATGGCTCGCTCAATGTTTGCGGCGGAGAATTCATTTTTTCGCCCCGGCAAAGGAGTACCGGTTCAGCCGTCTTAGCTGGCCTCGAAGGATATCACGGAGCAGCACATGGTACCGGCTGCCCCGCTGGCTCTCGCAATCGTCAGGAGAGAGGTAGGTGTAACCCATGGATTGCAGCAGATCAATGGCCGGCTGTTGGCTGGCGTTTTTTTCTAAATATAAGGATTTATCCATGGTCTCTTCCTCCTTAATTACTGCCATTGGCATAGTACAAAATAGGTAACTCAACTTTCCCAGCGGATATCTGCAAATAACGCTTGTATGAACTTAGCCTGTGAAGCAATCCAATCGGTTACTTTACTTTTTATGCAGGCTGTGATATCTGCTGACAACATAGAAATATGTTCTACGAACAGAGCCATCAGGCTCTGGAGGGCATCGGTCAGTT
>CALWRE010000020.1 GCA_944383835.1 uncultured Lachnospiraceae bacterium
GGCTATCAGACCGCCCAGAATCATCGTTCCTATGGAGGCACCCTGCGCCTTATGGGCAATATCGCTTCCTATGACTATCTGTGGAACCAGATCCGCGTACAGGGCGGCGCCTATGGCACGGCACTGCAGGCCAGTCCCTCAGGCGATGTGTTCTGCTACTCCTACCGCGATCCTTCCCCGGCCCGTTCCCTCGGTGTATATCGCTCGCTTTCCCAGTTCTTCACAGACTTCCAGAAGAGCCCGGAGAGCCTTACGAAGTATATCATCAGTACGGTCTCGGATACGGATCCGCTGCTTTCTCCCGCCAATGCCGGCCGCCTGGCAGATACCAACTGGTTCGAGCATGTCACGGCAGAAGACCTTCTGCGGGAACGTCAGGAGCTCCTTTCCACTACAAAGGACAGCCTGTCTGACTGGCTCCCGTTCTTTGATTCGATGGCGGAGGAGGGCACTGTATGCGTCATCGGTCATGAAGCCGCTCTCGCGGCCTGTCAGGATGAACATCTGACCATCGTACAAATCTAACTTTCGGAGTGTGTTTATGTTATCCCCAGAAACCTATCAGCAATATCTTTCTATTCTCAAAGAAGAACTCGTCCCGGCCATGGGCTGTACGGAGCCGATCTCGCTGGCATACGCCGCGGCCCTGGCTCGGGAGACGCTGGGGCTCATGCCTCAGCGCGTTACGCTGTGCGTCAGCCCCAATATCATCAAAAACGTAAAGAGTGTGATTGTTCCGCATACGGGTAGTCTGCGCGGTATCGAAGCCGCGGCTGCAGCCGGCATTGTCGCCGGAGACGCCAGTCGCAAGCTGGAAGTCCTTTCCTCCGTCACATCAGAACAGATTCGCGACATCGCCGCCTATCTGGCGCAAACGCCCATCTCCGTCACACCATCTGATTCTGGTTTTATCTTCGACATCCAGGTGCGTATGGAAACCGAGGGACACAGCGCCTTCGTCCGTATCGCCGGCAATCACACGCATGTCGTACGGATCGAGCGGGATCAGGAGGTTCTTCTCTCCAAGCCCTATGCTCCGGAGGAGGCTCCGCAGCATACCGATCATAAAGGCCTCAACGTGGAGGATATCGTGCAGTTTGCCGATTCCGTCCAGATCGCCGACATCGCTCCCATCCTGGATCGGCAGATCCGCTGCAACAAAGCGATTGCGGAAGAAGGACTGCGCGGCGATTGGGGGGCGTCCATAGGCCGCGTCCTGCTTCATGCCTATGGACGTGACGTACATAACCTGGCGAAAGCTATGGCCGCCGCCGGCTCGGATGCCCGTATGAGCGGCTGCGAACTGCCGGTTGTCATCAACTCCGGCAGCGGAAACCAGGGACTTACCGCCTCTCTGCCTGTTATTGTTTACGCCGAGCATCTCGGCGCGACGGCAGAACAGCTCTATCGCGCACTGGTGGTTTCCAACCTGATCACGATCCATCTGAAGACCGGCATCGGCTGTCTTTCCGCTTATTGCGGGGCCACGAGCGCTGGCTGCGGGGCTGGTGCCGGCATCACTTATCTCTATGGCGGCAAGGCGCGCGAGATTGCGCATACCATTGTCAATGCCGTAGCCATCAACTCCGGCATGATCTGCGACGGCGCCAAGGCCAGCTGCGCTGCCAAGATTGCCTCCGCGGTCGAGGCCGGCCTGCTGGGCATGCAGATGCAGATGCAGGGGACGCAATTCTACGGCGGTGATGGCATCATCGTCAAGGGCGTAGAAAACACCATCGAAAACATCGGCCGGCTGGCTCGTGTGGGCATGGCCGAGACGGATAAAGAGATCATCCAGATGATGGTCGGCGGGTGCTGAGAATCTGAAGAAATGAAAAACGCGTTCATCGTGTCTTCTATCATGACTCGATGGACGCGTTTTTTATGCCGTAACGGCGTGCTGTAACCTTTCGTATTATATAAGCCAGACGGGTACGTACCAATTCTTCTCGTCCACAGGCAGCAAATCGTTCGCCATACATACTACACTTCCGGTCCCAATCTCGACCTTCAGGGACGCTAACTCTCCAAAAGCCGCTTCCCGGGTCACCGGTTCCAGTACCTTGAAGTTTTTAATGGCGGTCTTGCCCGGAGATGCAGATTTCTTAATCTCTATCGGAGAGAGCACGCCATTCTGATACAGCAACAGATCTATTTCTTTCTTGTCTTTATCCCTGTAATAGAACACAGGCGGTTCTTTGCCTGCGTTCAGATAACTCTTATAAATCTCCGAAAAAACATAGCTCTCGAAAAACGCTCCCGACATGGCGCCTCTTTCCAGTGCTTCGGGATTACCCCATTTTAAGAGATACGCTGCCAGACCCGTATCCAGAACATGGATCAATGGCATCTTTACAACCCGTTTAAGTGCATTGTTGTGATAGGGCTGTACAAGCGCAATGATATGAGACGACACCAAAATAGAGAGCCATTTCTTTGCCGTTGGCGCCGAAATGCCAGCGGCGCTCGCCAGTTCCTCATAGACAACCGGTTTTGATGTCTGTGCAGCGACAATCGTCATAAAATTGTAAAACTGCATCTCATCCGCAACCTGTGCCAGATCCCGAATATCCCTTTGCAGATAGGTATCCACATAGGAACGGTAATACGTCTCCCAATCCACATTTTCATCCGCATAAAGCTCCGGCATGGAGCCTTTGAATATCCTGCGATAGATCTCATTCAAATCTTTTTTGCTTCTTACGGACAGACGCTTCATCAAATACTCCGCTTCTGTTTGAAAGGGCTCGCTCGGCTCCTGATAGATCTCCGCATCGGATAGTCCAAGCAGGTTCACGATTCCAACCCGTCCAGCCAAACTTTCGCTGACATTTTTCATAAGGCGGAACACCTGAGACCCTGTAATCCAGAAATCTCCCTTTCTTCTGGAACGGTCAACGTTCATTTTGATGTAGGGCAACAGCTCTGTTGCATACTGGATCTCGTCGATCAGCACCGGTGGGGAATACCTCTGTAAAAATAAGGCAGGATCGTGTTTTGCCAAGTATCTGACATCCGGGTCATCCAACGTAACATATTTGCGCTCTATGCCTTCGCTTTGCTGTGCCTCTGCCATTCTTTGCAATAAGGTCGTTTTCCCAACCTGTCTGGGGCCAGTTACCAGCAGTACCGGAAACATTTGGGACACCCGTGCAATCGTTTCCTCCGCAGCTCGTTGAATATACGCCATAACATTCTCTCCCTTCGGTTATAGTATCGTCATGTTGAGCCCAAATATTCGTCTAAACTAAATTATAATTTTATTATAGCCGAGGCTTTGCCGATTGTCAACGGCTTTTCCCGTCCAAAATAAATTGCCATTTTGGTTTAGCCAAAGATTTGTCACGATTCGAATGCTAAAGAAAGCACGCTCGATGAAACGCTTTCTGGCCTCCCGCATTATGCCGGCGGTATGGATGCGGTGTGAAGTTGATTCAGAATGGTTCCAATATCTCCGTCAATACAGATGGACTTCTTTTTGATTTCATCCGGGGCAAAAGCCTCTCCGTAATTCAGGCAGGCATACACCGCATCTTCCCACTCGTATACCATCCTCCAGAAGCTATACTTGACGATTGTTGGCGTATTGAAGCCAACGGCGGCTTCTAAAAACAGCACCCGCATATGTTGATGCCTACGTAGGAAATCGGAATATCGCTGTGCTGCCTGATGCCAGCCCTCGTCCTCCACGAACGTATCGTCGGCCCGAAGATTCATACTCATAGGTTCTCCGCATCGGGGGCAATACGGCACCAGATCGGCCGGCACCGCCATCCTGGGCACCGCGCCAGCCGGCAGCTCCAGTCCCTGTGCCGTCACCCGAAATCCCTGTGCCTCCACCATACGGCGAACCACCTCCTGGTTATCATAGGTCTTGTGATGGCAAGGCTTACCGCATTGCCACAGGCCATAATCCCCCTGGGTATAAAACAGACGGTGTTTGTCGAAACCTGCCTTTTGGAAACAGTGATCCACGTTGGTGGTGAGGACAAAATAATCCTTATCTTTCACCAGTTGCAGCAGCTTTTGATACACCGGCTTGGGCGGATCGCTGTAGCGGTTGAGGAAAATAAATCGGCTCCAGTAGGCCCAGTGTTCTTCCAGGGTCTCAAACGGATAAAATCCGCCGGAGTACATGTCATGAAAGCCGTATTTCGCTTCGAAGTCCGAAAAATAGCGCTGGAAGCGTTCTCCGTCATAGGTGAATCCCGCCGATGTGGAAAGGCCAGCTCCCGCTCCGATGATCACCGCCTCCGCCTGCTGCAGGGCCTCTTGCAGTTTCCTCGTTTCGGATCCCATGTTTCTCAGCATTCCATCACCCCCAGAAGTTTTTGATAAATATGAAGATCCTCATCCTTAAATACATTGAAGATCACGCGAATGTCCGATTTCTGTGCATTCAAAAAGGATGTCACTGTCTGCACCGCAATCTCCGCGGCTTTTTCCTGTGGAAAATGAAATTCTCCGGTGGAAATACAACAAAAGGCAACGCTCCGGCAACCGTTCTCCACGGCCAGTTTCATACAGGAACGGTAACAGGAGGCCAACGCCTCACAATCCTGCTTCCGGAGGGGTCCATAGATAATCGGCCCCACGGTGTGCAGAATGTATTTGCTGGGCAGGTTGAAGGCTGGCGTGATCTTCGCTTGTCCCGTGGGCTCCTCATGTCCCTGTCTCCGCATGATATCATCACAAAAGAGCCGCAACTGGATTCCGCTCCTCGTGTGAATGATGTTGTCGATACAGGAGTGAAGGGGCCGAAAACAGCCTAATAGCGCGCTATTGGCGGCATTGACGATAGCATCTGTCCGTAACGTGGTGATATCGCCCTGCCACAACACCAGTCTGGGATCCTTCGGAACCGGAGGCAACTTCGCACTGTCCGTCACACCGCGTTTAGCCCGCTCGTATTGCAGGTATTCGTCCTGTACCCGGAGAAACTCCCGGCTGACCGGCTTCGGCATCCGCACATTCATCAGACTGCGCAGTAAGTCCCGCTGGCCCTGTTCATCGGATGGGATCGCAATCCCCCGATACTTTTCGTCTTCCGCCAGCAGCGCCTGAATTAAATAGATCCGTTGTTCTCCATGTGTCATTTTGCACCCTCCCGAATCACCGCCTGCTGCGGACACACTTCCGCGCAGTTTCCACAATGCAAGCAGTGCGCAGCCAAAATCACGGCCGGAATCGTCGTGAAATCAATACAGTGCTGCGGGCATACCGCTTCACAGGCCCGACAGCCGATGCAGGCCTCCGTGATCCGATACCCCTCCGGTTCTGTCTTCCTTGACCCGAAAGAAAAGGAAAATCGTTCGATCGGTTTCTTAGAAAGATCAAACCACTCTCCGCTGCCCTCGTAGAGCTGAAACACGGTCAACGCCTTCTGAGACTCCGGCGTGGGGTAAATTTCTTTCATATACGGATTTTTATCGAGTATCCGCGGCAGCGGCTCTCCGCCGAGTTCTTTCACCTTTCCCCGCACAGATACGGCTACACAGGACAGCGTGTCGTCTCCCTTCATCCCTGTCAACGCCATATACTCCGTTTCTTTCAAACGGGTATAAACCCCTTTTCCTTTGGCCGTCAGAAAATACAGCCCATCCTCATCGGCTGCCATTATGTCTATCGCACAGGTCACGGGACGCCCCTCTCGATCTGCCGTGGCCGCTACTGTGGTATGAATCTCCTGCTGTAAATAGCGCAACACCTCGATTGCTGTCATTCCCAATACACCTCCCACGCTGCTATCATATCGCAAATGAGTCGCAGCGTAAAGTAGGCACTTTGGGGTAACTAACCCCCTCTTATGGTAACCATGGATGATATTACGGACTTCTATAGATTAGACGCGTGTCCACGTTCGGCTTCTGGACAAGGCGGCTCCATTATTTTCTCAGGATCTTCTCCATGGCTTTTCCCTTGGCCAACTCATCCACTAACTTGTCGAGATAGCGAATCTCCTGCATGAGCGGCTCCTGAATCTCCTCCACACGTACGCCGCAGATCACGCCACGAATCAGCTTTCTGTTGGGATTCATGTTTGGCGCCTGCTTGAAAAAGGCCTCGTAGGTGATCGGTGTTTTTTGCATATCTTGAATCTGCTCCTGGCTGTACCCCGTGAGCCAACAGATGATCTCATCCACTTCTTCCTGCGTCCGCCCCTTTCGCTCCGCCTTGGCGACTAGTAGCGGGTAAACACGGTTAAAATCCATTTGATATACTTTTTCCGGTGACATGGTGTGCTCCTTTGTTCTCAATGATTCTACGTTTGACGCCCTCTGGCGGCAAACTCAAAGCGTGGCTCAGCCCCACAATTATAGAAAACTGTCAAGCCACGCCTATTATACCATACAGAAAAATCAATTTCAATTTTCGCGCTTGTCTTCTACAATTCTGACCTGAGCTCCACGTTGTTCAGCTTCTCCTTGATATCTAAGACTGTAGCGAATTGCCTCGGACAGATCACTCTTACTGATTCCGCATACTTGGTCTCTGTCCATAACAATAGTCATGTATCTGCCTAATAGATTTTGAAATCGGTTATGGAACTCTTGTAGAAAAATCATGAGGGCGACAGCCTTTGATATGTCCCTCTATGTTTGACGGTGTTTTATTTCCCTGCTTCTCATAGTGGGAGCATATCCTCCTTGCTGTCACCCTCAGTTTCTTTGTTTTTTCCACAGATTGTTAGCCTATAGAGGTTTTACTCTCTCTTTCGGGTTAAAATTCCTCCAATCAATGCGCCAACAAAAATGATCGGTGCAACTCTAACAAATCCCCATTCCAAAGCATGGAACACCACTCCCAAAACCATCGTTTCTGGGGCCATGTAATCCCAGCCCAGATACGGACTTTTTATAAGCGCTAAGACCACAAAAATGGCCACTATGACTGCGCATACTGAGATACACAAGACATGAAGGACTTTTCTTCTGGTCGTTTTCCGCTGCGCCAACTGCAAGTTTATCACCTCCAGTTTTTCGGAAATGACCTTTATGCTATCCGCCTCCGTTTCCACAACCGTTTCCCCCAACAACGTGCTTACCGGTGTTTCCAATGCTTCCGACAGAGAAATCAACATCTCCGAATCTGGAACCGACAGTCCTTGTTCCCATTTCGAAATGGTTTGTCTGACGACGTTGAGTTTTACAGCCAGTTCTTGTTGTGAAAGACCTTTCTCTTTTCGGATCGCCTTGATATTTTCATTGAGCATTTGGGATGACCTCCTCCTAATATAAGTGTATAATTTTTCTGTCGATCATTTCTTCGATCGACACCCTCATTATAGGCAAAACATCCCGTTGCCACAAGCAATGCGTGTTAACATGAGGGATAATGGAGGAATTTATTTGGTGGCATATAGTTACTTGTTGTATAGGCCATCCAATAAACCGTGGTGTGGTTCTGATTTTCATACAAGCAATCCGATCACTTTCTCTTTTTCTTGCCCGTTCATAATTTAAGGATTGTTTTATGATGTCGATTTTTTCTGTTCATATGCCCGTGAGGGATGCTGCCTGAAAAGCAGGCCCTCGCGGGGATCGACTGTAAGGCCCTTTTATGATACAATAACCAAAAGATTTCTACTCACACGCTCCTCGCGGGGCGCGACAGGGCATAGTATGCAGGCCAAAAATCGCGCATTCATTTCTACTCACACGCCCCTCGCGGGGCGCGACGGCGAGATACTACAAAACGCAGGAAATGCTGCAGAATTTCTACTCACACGCCCCTCGCGGGGCGCGACATCGTGCTCAAAATTTCCTGCACTCCGTGCGCAGATTTCTACTCACACGCCCCTCGCGGGGCGCGACGAGATCATGGATCGGTTCGGGCGGATACTGGACATTTCTACTCACACGCCCCTCGCGGGGCGCGACAGGG
>CALWRE010000021.1 GCA_944383835.1 uncultured Lachnospiraceae bacterium
CGGATTATTGGAAACGCCCCCTGCAATGGCCATACCGAGTGCGATGCCATCATCATGGGCAACGCCCATATCCTGGCGGTTCCCCAGCTGGAGGCCAACAACATCGATGCGGCTCTGATCCATGAGGCGGCCATCGGCAAAATCGCCGGCGACCAGATTATCAAGCTGATGACTCTTGGCTTGACCGAGGAGGAGGCCGAAGCGCAGATCATCAACGGGTTCTTGAAATAAGGCTTTATAGCAACCGATATTTATGTGGAGAGCGCTGGAACATTTCAGCGCTGTCTGTTGCTTTTTCGGGCAGGAAATAGCCGCCCACTACTCGCAATAGTGAACGGCTGTTGAAAAACAGTAATTTAATTATTTGAGGGTAGGCCGTGTGTCTCTGGCTTTCCCTTTCTAAGAACACTATAACATATTCAGCGTCCGAATCCAAGGAATTTAAGCAAATTTTGCAATTTTGCAGAAGCAGAGTATGGATGTCCGCAGTTAATTTCATATCAGGATCCTGTCTTTGCCGGAATGGAAGAAAGTCCGCAGATGATTTAGCAATTCCGTGAGGACAGGAGTGCTCTGCAGATAGTAGATTCGGATTTCCATTGGCGGATAATCAAAGGGGATGGAAACATCATGGGCCACAGGGCAGGGATAGAGAATCACCGCATTGTGCTGCAGGTTGAACATAAGGTTATTGCGGTCTTCCTTGTCCAGAATGTGAAGGTTTGCACCAAAGCTCGCATCCAGCAGATCATATAGGGCATAATCCAAAACAGAAGAAATATAAATATCGTATCCATGAAGGTCAGCAGCGGATATGCTGCCCTGGCTGGCGAGAGGATGACGGCGTCGTACAACAGCGTGGGTCTTTGTCGTGCCGATGCTTTCACTGAGCACGTCGGGAAAGTCGTTTTTCTGCGGGTTGATGTAAAAGAAGCAGTCGATTGTATGATTCTGCAGAGCGGTATAAAGAGAGGACTTTGCCATTCTTTCAAAACGTAGATATTTGCCCGGACAGGTATCTGCAAAACTCTCCGATACCTTAGATATAAAACCATAGTCGAATTTCAGACTGTGGCCGACGCGAAGTTCCTGGTACTGCGCCTGGTCAGCCAACCGAACCTGCTCGATAGAAGCATGAATATATTTCAGTATATTTTTAGCCCGATCATAAAAAACCTGGCCTCCAACTGTCAGGGAACATCCGGTTGGAGAACGATGAACCAGTTTTACGCCAACTTCCTCCTCCAGCGCATCAATTTGCTTTTTAATGGCTGCAGGGGTGATGAAAAGTTTTTCAGCAGCCTTTGTAAAACTTTTTTCCTTGCATACGAGCAGAAAAGTCTCCAGCTTTGTGCTGTCCATAATATTCCCCCTTGCTTTTTTGGGCTCTCTTTTTATATCGGTGCAGATTTCAGTTTGAATGGCAATTTCCCCGATTGCCGTATCGGACAAATTTCTTTTATTATGCCATGCAAAAGACTGCCGGGCATGTTTTTCTGCCCGGCAGCTGTTCTCAGTATTGCTTTTTATCTTATGCCCGCTCTGTCTTTTTCTTTGTATCTACCCCGAAAATGAGCGATAGCACTACCGGTATAATAAAGGCTATTGCACAGGCGATGGCTGCCTTCACCACATCTTCCCCAAATCGGATTGGATTCAGGAACGGAAAACCCACACCGGAGAAAGTGAACACCCTGGCATGCATAATGCCCATTAAAATGCCGCCTACTGCGCCGCCGATCATTCCATAGCAGAGCACCTTGCCATTTTGAAGCACCACGCCATAGAGGAAAGGCTCGCCGATATTTGCAGTGATCTGAGTCACAAAATACTCCCAGGCAACCACTTTTTCTTTCTTTTCCTTGACCTTAAGTGCATATCCCAAAGAAGACCCAATGCCGGCGAGTCCGCAAGCAATCGAGGCAGGGAATACCACTGGATCGTATCCGATCGCCATAGCGGCCGGCAGTACGATAGTAAGAATCGGGACATGCATACCGAACATAATAACAAACGACCACGTTGCGCCGATAATAGCCATAGCCAGGATTCCCACTGTATCCGAAAGCCAGATGATCAGATCCGCCAGTCCTGCCATCAGATAATAACAGATTGGCCCAAAAACGCACAGAGCCAAAGGCAGCATGATTAAAATTGTCAGCACCGGTACAGCCATCGTGCGGATAATATCTGGAACAACTTTTCTCACCCATTTTTCTACTACCGACTGGCACCATACCGTCAGTACGATGGGAATTACTGACTGCGTGTAGTTGACCAGGCGCATCGGAATACCATATACGGTAAAAGGTTCACCTGCCTCAACGATTCCCAAAAGCGTCGGGTGAATCATAATGCCCGCTATGATCAGGGACAAGATCGTACTGCACCTGAATTTCTGCGATGTGCTCCAGGCCACGAACATAGGTGTAAAATAATAGCACGCGTCGCCAACCAGCGTCAGGGCAGTCAGCAAATCGGAGCCTTCCGTCAAAATTCCCAAATAGGACGGCCCAAACAGGGTCACTACCATCTTGAAAATACCGGCAGCCACATAAGCTGGAAGAATCGGCATCAGCGATCCTGTCAGCCCATCCACTACTTTCCCGAAGATCTCTTTCGCGGAAAGTTTCTTCTTCTCTCCCGGCTCATCCAGGTTTTTATCAATCTGTTCTTTTTGCTCAAAGTTTCCGATTTTGCACACTTCAGCGTATACCTTGTCCACAATGGTTCCGATCACCACCTGAGTCTGGCCGCCGGCTCGGATTATTTTAATCACTTCGGGAATCTGCTTCAGCTCCGGTTTCACTTTTTCTGGATCGGCCAGCTCAAATCGCAGACGGGTCATGCAGTGTGTCACACCTCTTATGTTTTCTTTCCCTCCGACGCCATCGATTACTTTTTCTGCCAACTGTGCGTAATTTTTTTCTGCCATATTTTCCCCTTTCTGTTTTTGCTTTGGCGGTTTACTGCAATACTGAGCGGACGGCTTGCTGCCAGCCCTTATATTTTGCATCTCTTTGCCATCTGCCCAGAATTGGCATGTATGTTTTATCCTCTATCCGCTCGAATACTTCGTTTCCCCAGAACCCCAGCGCTATGCCAGCCATGTAGGCAGCTCCTATTCCTGACAATTCTTCCTGTTTAGGAACATGTACTTCCGCCTGCAGGATATCACTCTGGAACTGCATCAGGTATTGATTTCGTGTGGGGCCGCCGTCTACACGAAGATCCCTTATTTCCAGACCGCAGTCTTCTTCCATGGCAAATACAATATCTGCTATTTGATAAGCAATACATTCTAAACCGGCACGCACAATCTCTTTTCTCTGTGTAGTCCTATCCATCCCAACAATGGAGGCCTTGGCATGACTGTTCCAGTAAGGAGCGCCTAGTCCTGTAAAGGCAGGGACAAGATACAATTCATCATTTCGCTCTGCCTCATATGCCATTCGTTCTGTTTCTGTTGCCGAAGAGACTAAGCCCATCCCGTCCTTCAACCAGCTGATCACTGCGCCGGTATAATTCAGATTTCCTTCCAACACATATTCAATCTTACCGTCGATACCCCAAGCCAGCGAAGTCACGACTCCATGATGGCTTAGAGCTGGTTGTTTACCGATGTTCATCATGATCGACGAACCTGTACCATACGTGCATTTTGTCATTCCTACCTGGCGGCAGTTCTGACCAAAGAGAGCCGCATGGGAATCCCCAAGGACTGCATGTATCGGGATGGGATCATCAAAAAATCCTTCACAGTCCGTGCAGCCAAAACAGCTGTTGGAGTCCACCACCTCCGGTAAATTCGCCAGATCAATGCCGAACCAAGAGCAAATATCCCTGTCCCATCTCAGCTCAAAAATATTAAACAGCTGTGTGCGCGATGCATTGGAATAATCCGTCTTATAAGAACGCCCTCCGGTAAGGCGGTAGACCAGGTATGAATCTATTGTACCATGGCAAAGAGCATGCTTTCCGGCTAGTTCTTTTGCTCCCTCCACATGTTCCAATAGCCAGGCAATTTTTGCTGCAGGAAAATAGGGTGAAAGCTTTAACCCCGTTTTCTCGCACACTTCCAGTGCATGCGTACGAATTTCCTGGCGCTCGCAGATCTCAGCGGCTCTGGAGCACTGCCATACTACGGCATACGCAAGAGGTGCGCCGGATGCCCTCTCCCACATGACAGAAGTCTCGCGTTGGTTGCTGATGCTGAGGCCGGCAACATCGTTTTTGTTAATACCGCTAGACTCTACCAGTTTTTTTATTGCCTTTATGGTATTTTGATAAATTTCATTGGCATCATGGGAAACCCAGCCATTGTTTTCAATAATCTGGCGATGGGGAAAATCAACTCTTGCTATAAGCATGCCGTGGTCATTAAAAAGCAAAGCCTTTGTCCCCTGGGTACTTTGGTCAACGCTGATTACATAGCTTGCCATCCTAGATTCTCCATAATTGTTTTTGCAATACCTTCGGCATCCAAGCCATAGTAAGAAAATACTTCCTTTGATGTACCGGTAATAACGGGACTGTCCGGGAGCGCCATATTGATTACTTTCCTCGGACAATTTGCACCGACCACCTGACTGACCATGGAGCCCAACCCACCAAAGGGAGCGTGCTCTTCGACAGTAACCACAAGCTTTGCTGCTTCGGCTGCTTTGATTACTGCCTCTGAATCTAGCGGTTTTACGCAGTACATATCCAGAACCGTCGCATAAATACCGTGTTGTCGGAGCTGATCGGCCGCTTCCAGAGCGGGGCGAACCATTTCTCCGCAGGCGATAATTGCTGCATCTCCTCCGTCAGACAACACTGTTGCTTTATCCATTGTGAAGGGGCAGTCTGCTTCGCCGTAAATATCCTCAACGGCGTTTCTCCCTACGCGGACATAAGCAGGTTTCGTATCCTCCAACAGGGCACTTATCAGTTTTGCTGTCTGAAACCGGTCGCTGGGCAGATATACACGCATATTCGGCAGGGCAGACATCACTGCAATATCTTGGGCGGAGTGATGGCTCATTCCCAGTGCTCCGTAACTGATCCCTCCGCTGATCCCAATCAATTTTACATTCGTATTAGAATAGGCGACGTCTATCTTAGCTTGCTCATAGCTGCGCGTAGATAGAAAACTAGCCGGTGAGAATGCGAAAGGTTTCTTCCCGCACTTTGCCATGCCAGCCGAAATGCTGATCAGATTTTGCTCTGCTATGCCTACTTCTATAGAACGCTCCGGATAGGCCTCAAAAAAGGGGGTCATTGATGCTGAACCGCGGGAATCGCTGCACAGCACGACAATGTTCTTATCTCCCCGTGCGCTCTCCAGCAGAACGTCGCAGATTGCCTGACGGTTTGGCACTTTATTCATTCTCTGCCGCCTCCTTTCTTCGTCTCAGCTCAGCCGATATCTGTTCATATTCTGTATCCGTAGGAACCTTATGATGCCAGGCTGCTTTGCCCTCCATGATCTCGCCGCCGGCGTAGCCCTTTACCGTATGGGCGATAATGCATGTTGGCCGATCCTGTACAGTTTTGGCTGCCTCAAATGCTGCATCCAACTCTGCAATATCGTTGCCGTCGGCGACGTTGATGACGTTCCAATGAAAAGCGCGAATACGTTCCGCGAGGTTTTCCTGCGCCATAACCTCCTCTGTGGTTCCGCTGATTTGGAGCCCATTTCGGTCAATCACTGCACATAGATTAGCAAGATGATAGTGGCCACCGGCCATAAAGGCCTCCCAAACTGAGCCTTCTGCCAGCTCACCGTCGCCCATAACCGTATAGATCCGGTTGCTGCGATTATCCATCCGGCAGGCCAGGGCCATGCCAATGCAGACCGGAAGGCCGTGGCCAAGGGAACCGGAATTCATCTCGATGCCCGGCAGTTTATTATTGGGATGTCCAATAAAGGGCGAACCAAAGACAGAAAAATTTTCCACCACTTCTTCTACAGGGAAAAATCCTTTTGCCGCAAGCACTGCATAATAGCTTTCCACCGCATGCCCCTTACTCAGCACAAACAGATCGCGATTGGGGTCATCTCGATTCTCTGGGCTGACATTCATCTGCTGGAAATACAGTTCCACCAATATGTCCATGACGCTGAAATCTCCGCCAATATGCCCGCTGCCAGAGTGTTTGATCATATCTAAAACGTCTTGACGCAGCGCAAAAGCTTTCGCTTTCAATTTGCTCATTTCACTGCCTCCTTCTACTCTCCGCGTATAAATGCACGGACTTCTTCTTCATTGTCGTCATAAAGATCTGGCATCACATCGATGTATTTACACGCTTCATACAGGACAGGGACAACATCCTTATGGATTCCCACACAATGATGGATGTACGGTCCTTCAACCAATTTGGCTTCCAAACGTTTGAGGTTTTTAACCTCTACCCAGAGATAGGTTCCCTTGGTGTACGGGCCATCAATTCCTTTCGCGTTGCCCAATAGTAGGGAATATTCGCCGTTATCTCCATCAAAACGGCATAGGGTAACTTCTCCATGCTTAGCTTCTGCCGCCACTGCTCCCGGATAATCGAAAGCCAAAGGGTATCCGATGGCAGGTTTGCAGGAGGCACAGGAGATGGGCCATGGCCCGCAGTGCTGGAGCAATTCAGCGTTTTCATTATCTGGATGCCTTACCGTCCAATCGGCAAAGAAAGAACGGGCCTCGCCCATACCAGCCGCTTCGCACAGTAACGCGGTAACCGCCCCATGGATATCGCACTCGCAGACAACAGGAAATCCTTCTTCATTGAGCAGGCTGTTTGCTGCGCAGGGCATTATGCCGAGTTCCCCCTGCAGGGCATTCCAACATTGGATTGCCGCGGCATTGCAGCCGTATTTCTTTGCTAGTGCCTGGATAGCCACCTTCAAAGCCGCCACGTTCTCTAACGCATTATCCTGAATCTCGATACGGAAATTTTCACGGCAGTATGCGATGACTTGAGCTACTTCCGTTCCTTCTGCCTTGGCTTTTTTGGCCTCATCGACCAGTTCCGGCAAGGGGATGGGAGACAACTGGATATTATATCGCTCCAGAAGTTCTCCTTCATTGCACATGGTAGACCAGAAGTCAAAAGGCCTCGGCCCAATCTGAAGAATACGGATATGCCGAAATGTTTTTACCACATTGCAAACGGCTACAAAATTCTTTATCCCGCGCTCAAATTCCGGATCCTCCAGCCGGCAATTACACAGATAGGTAAAAGGCACGCGAAAACGGCGTAGTACTTTGCCGGTAGCAAATAAACCGCATTGGCTGTCGCGCAATCGAACTCCATTTGCATCTGGCCTTTCATCCCTGGGGCCCCAGAGCAGAACAGGTACGCCCATGGCCTTAGCCAGGCGCGCCACTTCATATTCCGTGCCAAAGTTCCCATGGGGAAAAAACAGGCCATCAACTTTTGCTGCTTTAAATTTCTCCGCAATTTTAATGCAATCCGTATCATCATGAAGCAGGCCGTCATCTGTAATATCATCGATATCGACAAACTGAATACCTAGCTCATGCAGTCTGTTGCGAGTCAGGTTAGCGTATTTGACTGCATCAGGAGCCGAGAAAATGCTACGTCTTGTTGGAGCAAGTCCTAAAGTAATGTGATCCACAAACAATCCTCCCTTGATCTGATTGGCTCAATTATAGGGATGAAAGAACTTAATTACAATGTTGGATTAAGCGAATCCTCTTCTTATTTGTACTAAATTCACTAAATTTATTTTTGCATCTACGCTAAAATATGCACTATGCATAGCCATATTGTTTCTTTACTTATTTTGTCTCTTAGCCATTCGGTGATATAGACAGATTCCCTTCGCCTTTTCCTTGACTTAATTTCAGATATTCATTACAATGACGGTAAGCAATATGGGGTGATGATATGGCAATAACCGCAAAAGAATTGGCAAAACTTTTAGGATTATCCGAAGCAGCTGTTTCGTTGGCGCTTAACCGAAAACCCGGCGTCAGCACTGCTACACGCAAAAAAGTCATAGAAGCCGCTAAAGAATACGGCTATGATTTTTCCAAATTACATCCAGCTGAAATTCACAAAAATGGCTCCATATCCTATGTAATATATAAAAAGCATGGAGCCGTTGTCAGCGATACTTCCTTTTTCAATCACCTTATGGAAGGGATAAAAGATGCTGCTCAACTGTTGCCATATTATTTAAACATATGTTGCATTTATGAAGGAGAAGACATCCCCTCTCTTTTAGATGCCTGGCTCCATACCGGCTGCCGCGGTATTGTTCTTCTTGGGACGGAAATGAAGTTTAAGGATATGGGACCATTTTTAAACGCGGGCATTCCAATGGTACTTCTTGATAATTATTTTGAGGAGATTGCGGTTGACAGTGTCTTGATCAACAATATCCAGGGTGCTTACTCCGCTGCCAATTACCTTATACGGAAGCGGCGGCTACAACCAGGTTATCTGCACTCTTCCTATTCCATAAGCAATTTTGAAGAGCGTGCTGATGGTTTCTATAAGGCAATACGGAACAATGGAATGTCTGCTTCTCGTTCTATTGTTCACCGGCTTTCCCCATCTGTTGATGGCGCTTACGCCGATATGAAAGAACTTTTGCTGCAGAACGAACCTCTGGCCAGCTGCTACTTCGCCGATAATGATCTCATCGCGGCTGGTGCCTGCCGTGCTTTTAAAGAAGCAGGCTACGAAATTCCCAGAGATATCGCGATAGTTGGATTTGACGATATGCCATTATGCGTATGCCATGAGCCTCCTCTTACTACTATAAATGTCCCTAAACGTTACATGGGCCAGATGGCTGTCAACCGTCTTTATGAAATTATCAATCGCGAAAGCAATCCAATAAAAATAGAGATATCCACTACCATGCAATACAGGCAGAGCTGCTAATCAGTATCGAGTAGAAGGGAGTTAACCACTCCTTCCTACTCGATTTTCAGTGTAAGTAAACAGTAGACAGAAGTATTTACAATTTGTAAATTCAGGATGTCACAATCCGACATTCCTCTTCATAAAATCGGCTATTATAATTTAAATAAAGGGAGAAAATAACCAGGGAGAGAATGAAGGAGGTATATGATGAACGAAATTAGGGGAATCCGTTTTTTACCGCTGCCGGAGGTTCCGCAGTTGAAAGAGTGGTATCGTATCGCACCGGATGGAGCTGTAACCTCAGAGGGAAGCCCTTATCATGCGGATCTTAGTTTGGGTTTGTGCAATAGAGTGTTGTTTTTTTTCCATGGGGGTGGACTGAGTTGGAATGAATATATGGCGGTTAGGCCAAAGTCCGCCGATTTGGACACGCGGGCAGAGACGTTTTATTGTAAAAGTATGGAATCTGTAGCGGATGCAATGGCGTTGTCTGGAATCTGCGACAGGAGCAAAGAGAAAAATCCATTTCGAGATTGGACAATAGTCAGCATTCCATATAGTTGTGCCGATTTCCATTGTGGAACAGCGGATTTTATGTATCATGACCGGAATGGAGAAGAGAAAATTCTATATCACCATGGATACATAAATTTCTGGCTGGTCATGGAAATGATCCGAGGTTTGTTGGGAAATCCTGAGAAAATCGTACTTGCCGGGTACAGTGCCGGCGGATTCGGAGCTGCTCTCTTAGCTCCTGTAATTATGGAGATGTTTGAACGGTGCAGGGATTTTACCTGCATTGTGGACAGCAGCCTGATCGTATTTGACCGATGGCCCCAAGTGGTAAGAGAGATTTGGAAAGCGCCGGAACCGATTGCATCCACAGTCAGAGGAAATAACATTATTGCAGATGCCCTGGAAACGCTGCATGAAAGGAAGAAGAATTGCCGCCTGCAGCTATTGTTTGCCTGCTCGGTGAGGGATAACGAATTGTCTCAGATGGTGACATATATAAAAGAAGGGAAACTCGCGCATACACGGAGCGGAACAGAACAATTCAAAAAAGATTTGCAGGAGACATACCACAGGTTGCGTGATACGCTACCGGAGATTGTCTTTTATATTTTTGATGCGCCGGCGTCACACGTCCCGGCGCATGAGCAGAAAGAATATGCTCTTACAAGGCATACGCTTCTGCATTCTCCTCGTGCATATGAAATCACAATGGAGCGGAAGACCATCATGGAGTGGATCGGGGATGCAATGAGAGGAGAGGCAAGAGATATCGGACTGATCCTTTTGCAATGAGTTGCTGTTGAGGCGAAAAGGTATTAAGAGAATGGGACAGGGAAGAAATGGAGGTAAAATTGATGGCTTACGTGGGAGGGGGCTGGTCTTCCATCAGCGATCCAGCTCCGATTGCTGCGACGAAAAATGGGTGGGTGCAAGGCTTTTGCCGTAATGGAAACGCAGTTTTTCTGGGCATTCCTTATGGCGGACGATGTGACGGCGAATATCGATTCCGGGAGGCAGGGCCGGCACCGAAATGGAATGGGGTGAGAGACTGTACCAAATATGGGGCGATTGCAATGCAGCGCAGGATGGACGAATCAGCTGTACCCGAGAAATATAGGAAAACGCTCAGGGATTATGACGCAGTTTTTAGCGGAGGGCAGCATTTTAATAAATTTCAGGAACGGCCAAATGAAAACTGCCTGTATTTAAATGTGGTGACTCCCGGATTGGATGCCAAAGGGCGTGCCGTCCTGGTATATATCCATGGAGGCGGATACACAAAAGGATCGGGCGGAGTCGTTTCAACAATCTGCGACCGTTTGATTGATGAAGAGAACCTGGTGATTGTTACAGTGAATCACAGGCTAAATGTATTTGGCTCGCTTTATTTGGGTGAATTTGATGCGGATTATGCAGAGTCAGGAATTGTCACACAGCTCGACTTGCTTCATGCGCTTCGATGGATTCGGGATAATATCGAGGCTTTTGGAGGCAGCCCGGAAAGGGTTACCTTGATTGGAGAGTCGGGAGGCGGAATGAAGATACATCATCTTCTTGCAATGCCAGAGAGCAGAGGCTTGTTTGCACGGGCAATTATCATGAGCGGATCTGTTCCGCCCGCTGTTAAGACCAGGGATCAGGGGACTGCCGAAGCTTTAGCTGTTATGGAAAAACTGGGAATTCAGGAAAGAGACTGGAGAAAACTTTTGCGGATTCCAGCTGATGGGCTGCTCTCGGCAACTTCCGGGATGGGGCTGATTCTGCCGGAGACTACGCCTTTTGTACCTACGCCGGACGGCGTGAGGATGCCAATCAATAGAGACGGTGGGTTCCGCGTCAATGGGCAGATGTGGGATGTCCCTGTTATTATTGGCTCAGCGGAGGAGGAGCTGGCGACAAGTTTTCTAAGACCGGAACTGACTTGGGAGGAACTGCGGAGGGAGCTTTTGACACGGAAAAAGGCGATGATGTGTGTGGTTTCCGGTATCACAGAAGAAAACGTCGATAAACTGATAGAAGTCTTTCATTCGCGGGGTAGGAAGAAAGAACCCTGGCAAGTGCTCATACAGATAGTCTCGACAGCGCATTTCCTGGGAGGAGGAAGCTATTTGGCAGCCCTTGCACAGTGCGGAGAGGGAGGACGGGTATGGCATTACTCTACCGCTTTTGACACTCCGATTCCCGGCGAGGAGAAATTGGCCTGCGCGTGGCACGGTGCAGATCAACCGCTGACTTTCCGGGCAGTGTATTACAAAAAGGCAGAGCCGGTGTCAGAATTCATGGCACACAGCTTTGCCGCATTCGCAAAAACAGGAAACCCCGAAACAGAAAATATCAAGTGGCCTTCATTTGACCGAAAAAGAAGGGAAACGATGATATTTGATGTGAAAACGAAATGGGAAGAGGATCCTTATCGGGACATTTATCGGGCCGTTGCCCAGGTGAGCCCTTCTTTTACGAGGATGATGTCGGGAGTAGAATGGATTGAATCTCCCCGGTGCAAAAAACAAGAGGGGGTCAGTTGAAAAAATGTTGACAAAGGTCGGAATGCATGCTATAGTCCCGTTTTCAACACTTAAATGGATCAAATGAGCCGGAGACCCTTTAAACATAAGGGTTTCCGGCTCAAACTGATAGATAAAGATGTTGTATGTAAACGCTACTTTTAAAATTTTTTAATCATACTGTTTAATTCTTTTGGTCTGTAGTGAAGCCTGTCCAGTGGCAGCATAGTCAATCGGGTCAACGCGTCAAGAGCTTCACTTCCGTTATAGAGCGCCATATATTCAATGTCCTGGACATTAACGACATTCATATTCTTTAAGGTGGCTATAAGGTTATCGGCTGTGACATGTGTCCCCTGGTCGTCAAGCCGTGCCTCCAATAAACGGTAGACAAGGAGCGCCGTATAGCAGATCAGAAAATGTGCCCTGATACGCTCCCGGAGCCGATGGCTGACCGGGCGGCCATCAAAGTTGGTCTTCATGATCCGAAAGCATTCTTCTATCTGATATCTCTTGTTGGATATTGCAAGGATATCTTTTGCGGGATCCTGCAGATTAGTCGCTACTGCATAGTAACCATCGTATTTTTCTTCTTCTGCAATCTTATCCTCATCCAGGGTATATTCCACGGTCGCTGTTTCCCCTGATCTTGTTTTCGCTGTCCTTTTCAGGAAACGCCTTACATCGTTCGGGCCTTTTTTGACCTCTTCAGGATCTTTTGACTCCAATAACTTCTTTGCCCGCTCAATCTGCCTGCTGCGGACAGCCCTCTGGTATTCCATCACCTTCCGGGAGAAAGTGATGATAATGCGCTGCTTAAGGACACCCTTAGCTTTTCGTTTTACTGTGCGTCCGTTTTTCAGCGTCACATCTTCATACAGCCCGAGATCGAGTACTTTGTCGGCCTCTACTACCTTGTAGGCAAAATCATTGTACTGTTTTATGTTCTTTTCATCGAACCGGTCAAAACTTTTCATTTCAGCAACCGTAACAGGTTTGTCATTGGAAAGAAGCCGGTAACCGTAATCATTGAAAACGAATTGCTTCAGGACATCGCTCATTTTTTTGATGGATTGTGTAACAATGAATGCCCTGCCGCCCATGCTGTTAAATTTCCGGATGTTATAGGAACCGAGGCCGGCATCCGCGCAGTAGATAAACTTTGCGCCCGGCAGCATTTTCATGACTTCTTTTTCCAAGGGGATGGCGGTAAGCTGTTCGCTGGTGTTGCCGGGATGGAGGCACATGGTAATGGGGATCCCCTGCGAATCCATGAACAGCCCCATTTCTACGATTGGGTTAGGGCGGTGTTCTTTGCTGAACCCGTACTGCCGCATCCCTTTCAATACTTCCCCCGTAACGGCATCTGTAACATCTTCATCCGGCTGTTCTGATTCAAAATAGAAGTTGGAACAGTCGTAGTAAAGGACAGAAGTGTCCCGTTTTACAACCGTATTGCTCTGCCTGTACAGCCATGCCAGATAATCGTCATAGTTTTCTTCCAACAGGTCCATAAAACGGAGGATATGCTGGTAATCAAACGCGGGCTGTTCATAGTAAGTATCCCGTTTGTGCCAGGTAGCATACTTCGAAAGGGGATCAAGGATCCTTGCGTAGGTAAGGAAACGGGATATCGTGTAGCAATCAAAAGTAATCTTTCGGTCTTCTGTTTTCTGGCGGAAGAAATCCCTGAGCCGGAGTCCTCCCATAAGGTTCTGGAGGAAAAAGTATCCAATGTTCAGCCAGGTGGAGGAAGAGGCAGGGTTATCTGTATGCGGGACGCGTTGGTTGAAGTCAGCAGACAAAGTATACTCTACCCTTCCAGACCGGTATTCCTCATTCCATTTCCGTATCTCCTCCCGGACATAGGCCTCCGGATTGTCTGTGATCTTCAGAAGTTCCGAATGTTTGCCGAAATTGATTATATTTTTGGATGTAACTTTCTTTCCGTTCCGGAACCCCTGCTGGCCATAATATGTAGGGTCTTTGAGCCGTTTATCAAAATATAGTTTCAAGCATCATCACCTCAAGACCATTATACCATAAACATGCAACACATGCAACATAAAAATAAATAAAATTTGACAAAAAAACACCGCATTTCTACGGTTTGTGGGCATTTATCAGTGATTCAACTGTCGAAGACCCGAGGATGATGTCGGGAGTAGAATGGATTGAATCTCCCCGGTGCAAAAAACAAGAGGGGGTCAGTTGAAAAAATGTTGACAAAGGTCGGAATGCATGCTATAGTTAGAACAGTTAATTTGGCAGGCGTTAATCTCTGGATGCGAAACTGCCGATTATACAAAATTGATGATGATGTGGACTGTTACTTTGCGAGGCATTACCACGGCTACTTGGCTGCGTTAGTGTGTCGCTTTTTTAGTAGGAAACGGGGTGAGAAAACTGCGCGGAATCCGAAAACTAAATAACAGTGCGGCGATTTGCGTAGACAGCAGGGGCCGCGAGGTTATCGTGATGGGAAAAGGCGTCGGTTTTGGAGAATTTCCCCGTGAGATACCGCTTTCGCAGATTGAGCGTTCTTTTTACAACATCAATGAGAAAGATCAGAATGTGATGCGGGATCTGCCGCCGGAGGTGGTGCTCTTTGCGGCGAAAATGATGGATATCATAAAGAATGAGCTCCCTTATGAGCTGAATCCCAACGTCGTATTGGTTTTCGCCGATCATATTTCCTTCGCGATGGAGCGGATGAAAAAGAATCTGCGGGTCAAAATGCCGCTGGCCTATGATATCCGGCAGATGTACCCGGCAGAATATAAGATTGCAAAATACATTGTCGCCCGGCTCCGGAAGGAATTTAAGGTGGTTCTGCCGGAAGAGGAAATCTCCGGAATTGCGATGAACCTGATCAATGCCAGGGCCGGCGAGGATACGGAAAAGAAGGGGGAGACAGAAGAATTCAACGATATGCTGGAGGAGATCACCGAGATTGTGGAGAAGGACTTCCGCATTATCGTTGACCGGGAATCCTTTGATTTTTCCCGATATGCCACCCATCTGCAGTATTTGTTCCAGCGAATCAAAGCGGGCAAAGCGATCAACAGCGCCAACCTTCAGCTGTATCCCGAGCTATGCAGGGATTTTCCGGAGCTGGCGGAGTGCGCGGAGCACGTGGCCTGCCATATCCGGGCAAAGTGGTCCGTGGATCTATCCGATGAGGAACGCCTTTATTTGATGCTTCATATCAACCGAATATGCGTCCGGGAAGGACTGTAATCTGTAAGACAGAGCATGACCTTCGCAGAACCGACGAATAAAGCGCCGGGGATGCGGGGGTCTTTTTGTTTAAATACTGGAAGAGATTTACCTGGCGGTGCGCGCCCGCCGGGAAAACATAACAATTTCAAACCAATAAGGTAAAGGAGAAGAGATTATGGCAAAGCTTGATAACGCTAAGATGGCCGAGCAGATTATTGCTGCCGT
>CALWRE010000022.1 GCA_944383835.1 uncultured Lachnospiraceae bacterium
TTTTAATTAGTCAAGGGAAGAACCAGAAAGAGCGGATGGAATTACTTCGACAGTTGGCGGTGCAACAGTTGCAGACATTGGAGATGATAAGTTTAAATAATTTGCCGAAATTGGAAGATGGGTTTAATAAGAAGTAGGAAAAAAGTGATAGGTAAATAGTTATGAAATATGAATTTTTAAATGACATTTGAACAGTTAATGAAAGATGTAGCTGATTCCATGAAAGAAATAGCAGAGTTTGTTGAGAAAGAGATTATGAAAGATTTACCTCAAGAAGCTCAAAAAGATTTTTGAGATACAGTAGCTGGATATAGAAAATATGCAGAAGCATTAAAAAAGTTGAAATTATAAGTTTTGTGAGAATCTGGTAATACAGCCGAGACGGTGTGCCTCTTGGGCAAATGAAAACTGGATACGAAAGTCAGGATCGATGCGGATCTGGAAGATTATTATCGAACAATGCAACTCTGCGGGTTGCTTGAGTCTGTAAGCTTTATAATATTGCGTATTGACGAATTTTTTCAAAATCCTAATATTGCGGATTGCTGGAGAAAGCAAGGGAAGCAATCAAATATCTGGTGGCAGACGGCCGCTACGACTTCATTGAAACCGGTTCGCTGATCTCCATTAAGGAAAACGTTAAGGATATTGTCATTCCCTCTGAGGAACGTCATATCAAAATGTATCCTATGGATTTTGAGGAGTTCTGCTGGGCGTTGGGGGAAAAGCCCCTGATTCCTTACATCCGCAGCTGCTTTGAAAAACGGCAGCCGCTGGAGCAGGGAATCCACAACAAGGCGATGCTGCTGTTTAAACAGTACCTGCTGGTTGGCGGTATGCCCAAAGCTGTGGCAGAATTTGTTGAAGGTCAGAAGAGCTTTGGTGCGGCGGATATTGAGAAGCGGGTCGTATTCAACCGCATCGTAAAGGGTTCTAGCGCGGAGCAATACGAGGAGACCTTCTTCTGGCTTTCGGATTCCATGGTCTGCAACGAATGCAGAAGGACAAATGATCCTAATGTGGGT
The DNA here is from genome assembly GCA_944383835.1 of uncultured Lachnospiraceae bacterium. Lineage (GTDB taxonomy): Bacteria > Bacillota > Clostridia > Lachnospirales > Lachnospiraceae > RGIG7193. Next base: position 1,026 of record CALWRE010000022.1, read on the forward strand.
CTGTCGCTGAACGAATCCGATACTTATATCAAATGCTATTTGGGAGACACCGGCCTGTTGGTAAGCCATGCCTTTGATGAAAACGAGCTTCATCCATTATAACGAGAAAAAGAAACGCAATGACATTGAGATCGACTTCATCATCTCCAATAACAGCAAGACTAAATACAGGATGTATCCCATTAAGGTAAGGATGATATTCTGTGCATCCCGCCCTATATGACGATTTGCCTGTAATAAATGAGGTTAAAATGATTTTTTTAGAGACAGAACGGTTAATTCTCCGCAATGTAAAAGCAGGGGATGCAGCCATTATGTACGACTACCGAAACAACGAGGCTTGTGCAAAATATCAGCGCGGCCAGACGAAAGATTTCGACGGCATTGCTGCCTTAGTTGAAAAAAGGAAAAACGATATCTTCGGTGTGGACGCTCCCTTTATGGCTGCTGCAGCTTTAAAGGATACGGATGAGATGGTTGGAGAAATCGTTGTTATGCCGAAGGATGGAACAATCTCCCTGGGCTACACTTTCTCCTATCGCCACCACCGGAAGGGGTATGCTTACGAAAGCCTGTCTGCCCTGATAAACATGCTCCATGAGCGTTACCCGGGGTGGGACTTTATCAGCTTTACAGAGCAGGAGAATGTGGCGAGCATCCACCTGCTCCTGAAACTGGGGTACAGCAATATGGGATACATCCCTCAGATGGAGTCCCAGGTCTTTGGAAAGTGGACGAACCCTGCGACAGAAGAAGAAATCGCTGGCGCCGTTCAAAAATAAGAAATGTTCCTGTCTGAGGCGTTATTTGCGCAGGGCAAAACAGGAAATACAAAGTAAGGAGGTCAAATTTATGCAGGAAATTTATGAATTTCTCAAAAAGTGTGAAACCTATTATCTGGCTACCATGGACGGCGATCAGCCGCGGGTGCGTCCTTTCGGAACCATCGATCTGTTCGACGGCAGGCTGACCATCCAGACCGGCAGGGTAAAAGAGGTTTCCCGGCAGATCCTGGAGCATCCAAAGGTGGAGATCTGCGCCTTTGACGGGGAGCGTTGGCTGCGTGTGGCCGCCTCTGCGGTGGAGGCTCCCCGCATAGAGGCACAGGAGCACATGCTTGCCGCCTATCCGTCCCTGCAGAAGATGTACAAAGCAGGGGACGGCAACACCCAGATCTTCGCGCTGGAGAAGGGGACGGCGACATTCTCTTCCTTTACGGAGGCGCCCCGGACCATCACTTTTTAATTTTTTAATCCCGAAGCGGGCTGTATGTTCCCAGGGGTATTTTTCTGCCTTCATAGTTTTCCCATAGCTTCCCTGGATATTTGCCTGGCGTTTACCTGGGTTTCCGATTTGCGGTTGACAGTGACTGTCTAATGTGTTAGACTATTTGTATAGACTAATGCATTAGACAACCTGCGGCCAATAAGGAAAGGAGAATAGCGGATGGAAACGCCTAAAATTTTTGAGAGCGAATATCGGTTCTGTCTGATATTGTGGGAAAAGGAGCCGGTTACGACTACGGAGCTGGTGAAGCTGTGCCAGGAAAAATTGGAGTGGAAACGGACGACCACCTACACGGTCATCAAGCGCCTTGGCGAGAGAGGCGTACTGAAAAATGAGAACGGAATCGTCACTTCCCTGGTGTCCAAAGAGGAGGCTCAGGAGGCGGAGATCGACGAACTGGTGGAAAAGAAGTTCGAGGGTTCTCTTCCTGCTTTTATTGCCGCTTTTACCAAGTGTCGGAAAGTTTCTGACAGCGAGGTCGAAGAGATCCAAAAGATGATCGACCGGTACCGGAAGGGAGGGGCATGATGGAGGACAGGCTGATTGCAGTATTCCTGCGGATCGTTAATAACAGCGCAGCCGCATGCTGGCTCATTCTTCTGGTGCTGGCGCAGCGCCTGCTTTTTCGCCGTGCGTCGAGACAGGTCAGGATGGCTCTGTGGGGCGTGGTCGGGCTGCGCCTTATTCTGCCCTTCTCCCTGGAGGCTGTCTGGAGCTTGATCCCCAGCGCGGAACTTATCAGCCGGGAAACCATATATGCATCGTCCCCGGCTCTGGATACCGGCGTGGCCGTCCTGGATCAGATGATCAACCCGTCCTTTGAAGCGGCTTATACACCTTCTCCCGGAGGGAGCACAACGCCGCTGGCGATCCAGACGGCTGTGTGGACGCTGCTCTGGCTGGTGGGACTGGCCCTGTTTCTGGTCTATGCGGCGGTAAGCTGCGGACGGCTGCGCAGACAGGTTGCCGAGGCAGTTCCCGCAGAAGGACTTTTAGGGGAGCGCGTGTATCAATGCGAGAAGGTGCGGTCCCCCTTTATCCTGGGGCTTATCCGCCCGCGCATTTACCTGCCTTTCCATTTAAGCGAGAAGGAAAGGGAGGCGGTCATTGCCCATGAGAGGGCTCATATAGCCCGCCGCGATCCCTGGCGGAAGGCCGTTGGCTTCTTTTTGCTGGCGGTGCACTGGTTTAATCCGCTCGTATGGCTGGCCTATGTTCTCTTATGCCGGGATATGGAATATGCCTGTGATGAAAGGGCGATCCGTGGGATGAGTCGGGAGCAGAGAGCAGGTTACTGTGAAACCCTGCTGGCCTGCGGCATGGGACGACACCGGCTGGCAGCCGGCCCTCTGGCTTTTGGCGAAGTAGGCGTAAGGGCGCGGGTTAAGGCTGTGCTGCAATACAAAAAGCCGGCCCTATGGCTCAGCGCGGCGGCGGCCGCAGCCTGCCTGCTCATGGCAGCCTGTTTCTTGACGGATCCCGTTGCAGAAACAGGCGGGGATGGAGGTTCCCTGGAAATGGAGGAATACAGCGCCTGGGGAATCGGAAATTATCAGGTGCGGTACAGGCTGGACTTAAGCGGCCTGGATGAAGGAGGAATCCTTTATGCCGAGCAGTGGAATGACGGAAACCGTTTCCTTTCGGAACCGTTGGAGTTGGAGCCAGGCGCAGAGGAAATTCAGGTCCTGCTGCATCTTCGCTGGGAGGGCGGAACGGTTTCCGCAGCGGAGGTTCAGATCGTCCAGGTTACTATAGAGGGAGACAGCGATGTTTTTATGACGGAATTTGCACTGCCGGAGGACAGAGAGGTTATTGGCTGGTCCTTTGCGAGACGCGAAGAGGGGATGGAGGTATCCTTTGGTTCAGGCGATGAAGTGATCCTGGCGGCCCTGTCCTTTGATGAAGGCAACGGGGTGCAGGCTGCGGACTGCGACAGGCTGACGCAGGAACCGGAGCTTTTGGAAACAGCCGGCTCTCTGATTGCCGTACGCGCCTGTTTCGGTGAATATGTGGATCAGACCTATACGTTCCAGGGCTCCGGCCAGTGGGAAAGAGCCAGTCTGATGCTGGAGAAGGACGGAACTTTTACGTTTTCTTTTTCCGTGATCAGCGATTATATCGGGCATGGATTGTATCGGTTCCAGGGGGACAGACTTACTCTGGTTACCGGCGATGGAAGATATGTATATAAGTTTGACCGGGTCGGCGATACGCTGGTATTTGACGGAGAGGAATCCTCTGAGGAAGTCGGGTATTCCGGCCTTTATGACGGAGCGGTGCTGCGATAGAAAAGAAGAAGCATAAAATTTATTGTTGACAGACAAAAGCAGATGTGCTATTTTAAAGCTGTTCGGTAGGTAAGGCTCCTACAGGGATACGGACTGTTGCCGCGAAATGGTGGAGACACTATGAGCTGGTTTGAACAGGATGCATCGAAAGCAAGGTGCATCATAATACAGTTTCATCGCCCTGCAGAGTTAAAGCTCAAACGAATGTACAGAAGTGTTTGCAATGTGTCTGCACTCCCGCATGTTCTCACCGGACATGCGGTTTTTTTAGTTGGAAGAAAGGCAGGTGAGCGCGTTATGGAAATCGGTCGAAGTAGATTTCGAAACACAGAGCGATGGAAAATATTCCGGCGCATGGGGCGGCGCAGACGCGCTGACGCAAGCGCCTGTTTCCCTATGGTTTCCTAGGGATTTTTCCGAGGGATAGGAACAACCATCGTTTTGTGAACGGCTTTTGGCTGATTGGACAGACGGTGGTTTTTTTGCGCCCTTTTTCAGATGATTTTCAGATGGATTTCTTAGATGGATTCCGTAGATAAATTTGCAGGGAAAGCGAGGTGAGAAGATGGATTCAGGAAATGGCGGCGGTATCGATTCTGCAGGGCCGAGAAAAATTCAAAATTGGGAGGTATTAAGCAATGATGAAAAAATTTTTGTGGAAATTTGGAAAGACGGCGGCGCGGGCAGGCGAAGGAGAGAACAGGGAGCTGATGAATCTGCTTCACTGGGCGGCTGCTCACACGCAGGAGGAACTGTTCAACCGGTACAAAACTTCCGCACAGGGCCTGGATCCGGAGACCGTCGAAGAAGCGCGGGAGGAGTACGGCGAGAACATTCTCACCTATGGGCGGAAAAATCCTGTGATCAAAAGGCTTTTTGCGGCCTTTATCAATCCTTTTACCGTAGTGCTGTTGATCCTTGCCGTGATCTCAGCCTTTACCGATATCCTGTGGGCGCAGCCGGGCGACAGAAACTATATGACGGTGATCATTATCACGCTGATGGTCGCGATCTCAGGCGTCCTGCGCTTTGTGCAGGAGACCCGCAGCGGCAATGTGGCGGATAAGCTTACCAGCATGATTCATACGACGGCCGCCGTCCTGCGGGAAGGCGTAACGGCGGAGATCCTGATGGAAGAGATCGTCGCAGGCGATATCGTTTCTCTGAGCGCCGGAGATATGATTCCGGCGGATCTCCGGATTCTGGAGGCAAAGGATCTCTTTATCAGCCAGTCGGCGCTGACCGGAGAGAGCGAGCCGGTGGAAAAGCTGGGAGACTGCGGCGCTTTTTCCGGTCAGGAGGGCGGGATAACCGACGTTCCCAACCTGGCCTTTATGGGGAGCAACGTGATCAGCGGCAGCGCGAAGGCCATTGTGATTGCCGTGGGAAACAATACGATGCTGGGAACCCTGGCAAAACGGCTTAACGAAAAGCCGCCGAAGACCACCTTTGAAAAGGGCGTCAACGCAGTTTCCTGGGTGCTGATCCGCTTTATGCTGATCATGGTGCCGGTGGTGCTCTTTGTCAATGGGTTTACCAAGGGGGACTGGATGCAGGCGGTGCTATTCGCCATCTCCATCGCCGTTGGCCTGACCCCGGAAATGCTGCCGATGATCGTCACCACCTCTCTTGCCAAGGGAGCCATGGCCATGAGCCGCCAGAAGGTGATCATCAAAAACCTCAATGCCATTCAAAACCTGGGCTCCATCGATATTCTCTGCACCGATAAGACCGGGACCCTCACCCAGGATAAGGTGGTTTTGGAATATCATCTGAATGTGGACGGCGAGGAGGACGACCGGGTTCTGCGCCATGCTTTCCTGAACAGCTATTTCCAGACCGGGCTGAAAAACCTGATCGATGTGGCGGTTATCTCCCGGCAGGAGGAGTTGGGCGCAGAGGAACTGGTGCAGAAATATACAAAGGTGGACGAGATTCCCTTTGATTTTGAGCGCCGCCGGATGAGCGTCGTCGTGCGCGACCGGGACGGAAAGACGCAGCTGGTGACCAAGGGGGCGGTGGAGGAAATGCTCAAATGCTGCTCCTATGCCGAGTGCGGCGGACAGATTCGTCCGCTGACCGATGAGGTGCGCCACCTGGTTTTCTCCAAGTCCGATGAGCTCAATGAGAAAGGGATGCGCGTCATCGCAGTGGCGCAGAAGACCAACCCGTCCCCGGTGGGGCAGTTTTCCGTGGCCGACGAAGACGATATGGTGCTGATCGGTTTCCTGGCCTTTTTGGATCCGCCCAAGGAGACAGCAAAGGCGGCGATCCAGGTCCTCAGAGAATACGGCGTCGGGGTGAAGGTGCTGACCGGAGACAATGAAAAGGTCACCTGCGCCATCTGCGGCCAGGTGGGGCTGGACGCCAGCCATATCCTGCTGGGATCGGAGATCGAAGAGTGGGACGACGAAAAGCTGGGCGAAGAGGCGGAAAAGGTCACGATCTTTGCCAAGCTGTCGCCGGATCAGAAGGCGCGGGTCGTCCGCATCCTGCGGGAGAGGGGCCACAGCGTGGGCTATATGGGCGATGGGATCAACGACGCGGCGGCCATGAAGGCCTCCGACGTGGGAATTTCCGTGGACACGGCGGTGGATATCGCCAAGGAGTCGGCCTCCGTCGTCCTGCTGAAAAAGGATCTGCTGGTGCTGGAGCAGGGAGTCATCGAGGGGCGCAAGACCTATGCCAATATGATCAAGTATATCAAGATGACGGCCTCGTCCAACTTCGGCAACATGTTTTCCGTGCTGGCGGCCAGCGCCTTCCTGCCTTTCCTGCCGATGGCTTCGCTTCATCTGATTTTGCTGAATTTGATCTACGACGTATCCTGCACCGGAATCTCCTGGGACAATGTGGATCGGGAATACCTGAAAGCGCCGCGCAGCTGGGATGCTTCCGGCATCGGCCGCTTCATGCTGTGGATCGGCCCTATCAGCTCGGTCTTTGACATTATTACTTACCTGCTTTTGTATTTTGTAATCTGCCCGGCCGCGGTGGGCGGACAGCTGTATAAGGGGCTTACCGATCCGGCGGCCCAGGCCCTCTACATTGCCCTCTTTCAGACCGGCTGGTTCGTGGAGTCCATGTGGACGCAGACTCTGGTCATTCATATGATCCGCACGGCAAAGCTTCCTTTTGTGCAGAGCCGGGCCTCGGCGCCGGTGACGGTTCTCTCCCTGCTGGGGATCGCCATTGTGACGATTATTCCCTTTACGCCTCTGGCTGCCCCCTTGGAGCTTACGGCCCTTCCCGCCGTGTACTTCGCCGGGCTGGCCGTCATTGTCGCCGGGTATATGCTCCTGGTGACGGCGGTGAAGAAGGTGTATATCCGTCGGTATGGGGAGTGGTTGTGAACAGGTGAAATTTAACTATGGCTTTTTGGAAGAGTTTGCCCTATACTTAAAGAAAATGAAATCGAGCGGACGCGACCTAGATACAGCGGGCGCTGGCGCAGCCGCAAGGCGCAAAACGGGATTAAGAAAGGAAGAAGGCCGTGGAAATTCGTGTACTGAAATATTTTCTGATGGTGGCCCGGGAGGAGAGCATCACCCGGGCGGCCAGTCTGCTTCATGTGACCCAGCCCACTCTTTCCCGGCAGATTATGCAGCTGGAGGAGGAGCTGGGCGTCAAGCTTTTCTGGCGGACCAACCACAATATTGTCCTGACCGACGACGGAATGCTTTTAAAGCGGAGGGCCCAGGAGATCGTGTCCCTGGCGGAAAAGACCCAGGAGGAGTTTGCTCACAGGGAGGAGGAACTGGCAGGCGAGATATCCCTTGGCTGCGGGGAGACAGGGAATATGGCCTTTCTGTCGGACTGTATGGTTCGTTTCCGCCGGGAGCACCCGCTGGTTCGTTTCCAGATTTACAGCGCCAATGCCGACGATATTAAGGAAAGGATCGAAAAAGGCCTGGTGGATCTGGGCTTATTGATGGAGCCGGTGGATATCGGTCGTCTGGAATTTATTCGGATGCCGAAGCGGGAGCGGTGGGGCGTGCTGATGCGGGAGGACAATCCCCTGGCGGCCCATGCGCAGATTACGCCGGAAGATCTGAGGGGGATGCCGCTGATCTTGGTTGGCCGGGAAAGAGTTCACAGTGAGCTGGCAAATTGGTTCGGCGATGTCTATGAGAGCTTGGATATTGCCGCTGCCTACAATCTTTTTTTAAATGCGGCCAACATGGTGGAAAGGGGGGTAGGCGCTGCCCTGTGCTTTCAGCTGGAAAGCTTTGCGTCGGGCCTGGTTTTTCGCCCGCTGTCGCCGGTGCTGGAGACGGGGGCCGTCCTGGCCTGGAAAAAGAACCAGCCTTTTTCACCCGCCGCCCGGACGTTTATTGAAAAAACGAGAAACTATATTCTGGGCGGGGAACGGGAGGAAAATCGCTGCTAAAACGGAAGGGGAGAGCATATATGAAAGAGAGTGTGAAGGGAACGGGTTTTACGCATTTTGACGGAAAGGGCAATGCGGTGATGGTGGACGTATCGGCCAAGGAGGTCACGGTGCGCCAGGCCACGGCGCGGGGCCGGATCCGGATGAAGCGGGAAGTTCTGGAGGCGGTGCGGCGCGGACAGATGAAGAAAGGCGACGTGCTGGGAGTGGCGCGGATTGCCGGTATTATGGGCGTCAAGCGGACAGCGGAACTCATCCCGCTCTGTCACAGCCTGCCGGTGGAAAAATGCCAGGTAGATTTTGAAATACGGGAGGACGAGGACTGCATTGACGCGGTCTGCACTGTCGGGACCTGCGCGAGAACTGGGGTGGAGATGGAGGCCCTGACCGGCGTGACGGCCGCCCTCCTTACGATTTACGATATGTGCAAGGCCATGGACCGGAGCATGGAGATCACAGATATCAGGCTGATGGAAAAGAGCGGCGGGGCCAGCGGTCTTTTTATCCGGGAGGAGGAAAAAGGGTGACGGATCAAATCGGCAGAAAAATCGATTTTCTGCGCCTTTCCATTACCGACCGCTGCAACCTGCGCTGCGTGTACTGCATGCCGCCGGAGGGAATTCGGACTCTCCCGCGGGAGCAGATCTTACGCTTTGATGAGATCGAGGAGGTCTGTCTTGTCCTGGCAGGGATGGGAATCCGGCATATCCGGGTGACGGGGGGAGAGCCGCTGGTGCGCCGGGGCTGCGCAGGGCTGATCGGAAAACTGAAGGCCCTGCCCGGCATAGAGACGGCAACGCTTACCACCAATGGAATTTTACTGGCTGCGCAGGCGGAGAAGCTGCTGGCGGCCGGGGTGGACGGGATCAATGTAAGTCTGGATACGATGGATCGGGAGAGGTATCGGGAAATCACCGGCTCCGATGGGCTCGGGCAGGTGCTGGAGGGACTGGACGCTGTGGCAGGAAAGGCAACGGTAAAGGTAAATGCCGTTTTGTCGCCGGGACGGCAGGAGGATGCCGTGGCGCTGGCCCTCTTGGCAAAGGAGAGGCCGATTCATGTCCGCTTCATTGAGATGATGCCCATTGGCCGGGGAAAGGGCCTGCCTCCCTTGGACGAGGAGAGGCTGAGGACGAAGCTGGAAGAGAGATTTGGCGCGCTGACCCCTTGTCCGGACAGGCTGGGGCCTGGTCCCGCCCGCTATTACCGGGTGGAGGGCTTTCGGGGGAGAATCGGCTTTATCAGTGCGCTGAGCCACCGCTTCTGCCCTGCCTGCAATCGGGTGCGGCTGACGGCGGAAGGATATTTCAAAACCTGCCTGGAATATGAAGCAGGCTGCGACCTGCGGGCCATCCTCCGCTCCGGAAAGGAACCGGAGGAAATCCGGAGGCTTTTGCGGGAAGCGACGGAAAGGGAGATCGCCCGCAAGCCGGAGGGCCACCATTTTGCGCAGGATAAGAAAGAAACGGGATTTTTCTCCGGCGAGGAAGGCAGGGGAATGTCCCAGATAGGAGGATAAAGGATGAAAGCAGCGGTTATTACGGCCAGCGATTCGGGATATCAGGGCAAAAGAGAGGATAAAAGCGGCCCTCTGGCGGCCAGGCGGCTTATAGAGGCAGGGTACGAGGTGACGGAGAGAAGGCTTCTCCCGGACGACAGGGGACGGCTGGCCGAGGCTTTGCGGGAGCTTGCGGATGGGGGAGAGGTGCAGCTGATTCTCACCACCGGAGGGACAGGGTTTTCCCCGAGGGACTGGACGCCGGAGGCTACGATGGATGTGGTGGAGAGGCCGGCTCCGGGAATAGCGGAGGCCATGCGGGCCTACAGCATGAAAATAACCGGAAGGGCCATGCTTTCCCGTGCCGCGGCGGGCATAAGAGGGCGGACGCTGATTGTCAACCTGCCGGGCAGCCCGAAGGCAGTGGGGGAGTGCCTGGACTGCATTCTGCCGGAGCTTTCCCATGGGCTGCGGATTTTGACGGGAGAGGAACAGGACTGCGCCGGAAAGGCGGATTGCGCTCGAAGGGAGGGGAGCGAATGAAGGAAGTACGCACCCAGGATGCGGTGGGGCAGGTGCTCTGCCACGATATTACGCGGATTATCCGCGGCCAGGTCAAGGATACCCCCTTTCGCAAAGGACATGTGGTGACGGAGGAGGACGTGCCCCTTCTCCTGGATTTGGGGAAGGATCATCTGTATATCTGGGAGAAGGATGAAAACATGCTCCACGAGGACGAGGCGGCTCTTATCCTGGAAAGCCTCTGCCGCGGCGAGCACATGGTTCCCAGCGCTGTGCGGGAGGGGAAGATTGAATTGACGGCGGACTGCGACGGCCTGTATCAGATCGATGTGGAGCGTCTGGACGCCGTCAATGGGATTGACGAGATTATGATTGCCTCCCGCCATACCAACACGGCGGTGAAAAAGGGAGACAAGCTCTTAGGAACCAGGGTGATTCCCCTGGTGATCGCAAAGGAAAAGCTGAAGCAGGCTAGGGAAGCGGCCGGGCCAGCCCCGCTTGCCAGGCTTATACCCTACCGCTTTCTGACGGCCGGGATCATCACGACGGGAAACGAGGTTTATTACGGGAGAATCCGGGACACCTTTACCCCGGTGGTGAAGGAAAAGCTGAGCTGGTACGGGATTCAGACGACGGCTCAGGTTACGGTGAACGATGAGCGGGAGCGCATTACGGCGGCAATCCTGGAGATGAAGGAAAAGGGAATCCAGTTCATCCTCTGCACCGGGGGAATGAGCGTGGATCCGGACGACCGAACGCCGGGGGCCATCAGGGCCAGCGGGGCAAAAATTGTGACCTACGGGGCTCCCGTCCTGCCGGGCGCCATGTTTTTATTGGGGTATTTTGAAGATGGGACGGTAATCGCCGGGCTGCCGGGCTGCGTCATGTATCATAAGGCCACGGTCTTTGATCTGGTACTGCCGCGGATTGCCGCCGGGGTGCGCCTGACCAAGATGGATTTCGTCCGCATGGGGAACGGGGGCCTCTGCCTGGGCTGCGAGCCCTGCCGCTATCCGGACTGCAGTTTTGGAAAGGGGTGCTGAGGATTGGATAAAAAGGAACGGGCCGAAGGGCCATGGGAGAGGGTGACGTTAGAGGAGGGCATTGCCTGTATCCGGAAAGATATCCGGCCGGTGACGGAAACGGAGAGCCTTCCGCTGATGCAGTGCCTGGGGCGCATCCTGGCCGCAGATGTTTATGCTTCTCTGGATCAGCCTCCTTTTAACCGGGCGGCGGTGGACGGCTATGCCTGCCGGGCGGCGGATCTTCGAGGAGCCAGCCGGGAAAAGCCGGTCCGGCTTCGCGTCCTGGGAGAAGTGGACGCCGGAGGTTTCTGCGATGGGCCGGTGGGCCAGGGAGAGGCGGTGCGGATTATGACCGGAACGCCGGTTCCCGCCGCCTGCGACTGCTGCATCCGCCAGGAGGATACGGATCTGGGGGAAGAGATGGTTTTCGTTTTCGCCGAATCGCCTTCGCAGGCTAACTGCTGCCGGAAGGGAGAGGACTTTGCCAAAGGTACGCTTTTGCTTGCCGCCGGAACGAGGCTGGGAGCCGCAGAGATAGGGATTCTGGCGGCGGCGGGGCTGGCGAAGGCGGATGTGCGGCGAGGCCTGCGCATCGCCCTGCTTACGGCCGGCGATGAGCTCACGGAGCCGGGGAACCCCCTGCTGCCGGGAAAAATCTATGACAGCAACCGCTATCTGCTGGGAGCCAGGCTTACGGAGCTGGGCTTTTCTCCCTGGCGGACAGAAAGCCTTTCGGATGACAGTGAAAAAGCGGCTGCCTGGATTCAGGACGCGGCGAAGAAGGCGGATCTGATCGTGACGGCCGGCGGGGTCTCGGTGGGAAAGCGGGACATATTTCACGCAGCCCTTGTGAAGGCCGGAGCCAGGCGGAGGTTTTGGCGCATCCGGCTGAAACCGGGCTCTCCGGCCATCTATTCCCTGTGCGGAGGCGTGCCGGTTGTGAGCCTTTCCGGCAACCCGTTTGCGGCGGCGGCCACCTTCGAGCTTCTGGTCAGGCCGGCCCTGTCCTTTTTGACCGGGGATGAAAGGCTGCTGCCGGTTAAGAGGGAAGGGACCCTTGCCGAAGCTTTTCCCAAGGCAAGCCCCATGCGGCGGTTCATCCGGGGACGGTTCGACGAAGGTCGGGTGGAGATACCGGTGAAGCGGGCGGGAACGCAGGCCGGCCGGGCTGACGGAAAGGAGGTTTCCGTCCTCCATTCCTCGGGCGTCCTTACTTCTATGGCAGGATGCAACTGCCTGGTTGATATCCCGGCGGGTTCCGGAGCTCTGCCGGCGGGGGAGAGGGTCGAGGTGTGGCTCTTATGACCTGCCGGTTTATCCGGCGCAGACAGGGGCCGTATGCGGCGCTCATGCCAGGAGAGCACGAAAGCGCATACGGCCCCTGAAAATGTATGGACGGATAAATGGTTTATGGGTGGATAAATAATTCGTCGACGGTTACCTGCAATTCCTTGGCAAGGCTGAAGGCCAGGGCCAGCGTCGGATCGTACTTATTATTTTCGATGGCATTGACCGTTTGCCGGGAAACGCCGCATCTTTTTGCCAATTCTTCCTGGGACAGGCCCAATTCCTTTCGTTTGCTTCGGATTTTATTTTCCATATCAGCCACCGTGCTTTCTCTTATAAAACATAAGAGCCCCAAAATAAACGATGGCGAAAACCTCCAGCTGAATGAAAGGATTCTGCGCCATGGGCTGCTCCCTTACAAGATTCTCGATCACATCCAATATGTTTGCGCCCATCATTCCCAGCAGGGTAAAGGTGCTGGCTTTCCATACGATGACCTGATTGCGCTCGTCTCCCGGTATTAAGAGAGAGGCGATCACGATGACGTCCAGTGCGAGAAAACCCACAAGGACAATTCCTAAAAAAATCATGGCTCCTATTGGCATAATACGTACTCCCTTCCTACATTTTGTTTGTTTAGAAATGTCAAATACTTTTGACACTTTTATCATAGCAGAGGGAGAGTAAACTGTCAAGAACTTTTGACATTTCTATTTTGGTTCATTGCGCCAGCAGGAAAGGCAAAGCGCAGTGTTTTGATTCAGATATCTGCTGCGGTCTGTTTTACTGCCTGCTCCAGCACTTCAAAATAATTTTCAAAGGTCTTTTTGCAGCAGCCGGGATTGCCGATGACGACGCCGGGAGAGCGCAGGCCGATCAGGGAAAAGCCCATGGCCATCCGGTGATCGTCGTAGGTATTGATAACGGCAGGCTGAGGAGTCCCCGGCCAGATGGTGATGCTGTCCGGTTTTTCTTCGCAGCGGATTCCCAGGCGTGTAAGCTCTGTGGCCATGGCGGAGAGACGGTCGCATTCCTGTCCCCGGATGTGGCCGATTCCTGTGATGGTGGTGGGCGTCTTGGCAAAAGGAGCCAGGGCGGCTAGGGTGATGGCCTGGTCGGAACAGGAACGCATATCGGCGGTGATTCCCGGATACTGCCCTGCGGCCGGGCCGCGCAGAAGAATGCCTGCATCGGTGTCTGTGAGGCGGCAGCCCAGTTGTTCCAGAATATGAAGAAACTGGATATCCCCCTGCATGGAATGCAGGTGTACCCCCTGCACCAGTACATCGATGCCCAAAAGACAGGCCATGGCATAAAAATAGGAGGCGGCGGAGACGTCGGGCTCCACCGGGTAGCGGAGGGCGCGGTAGGTCTGCCCGCCGGGGATCCGGAAGGAGGTGGGACGGCCCTCGGAATCCGGACGGGTTTTTACCTGGACGCCGAATTGCTCCATCATCCGGACCGTCATTGCGATATAGGCCATGCCGTGACTGCCCGTGGTATCGATCACGATATCTTCCGGGGAGCGGACGGCAGCGATTAAGAGGGCGCTTAAGAACTGGCTGCTCTGGTCGATATCGATGGAAAGATGCCGCTTCCGGAAACCATGGCCGGTGATGGTGAAGGGAAAGAAGCCTTCTTTTTCTTCACAGCGAATCTCGGCTCCCATATCCCGGAGAGTGGCCAGCAGGGGAGCCATCGGACGGCGGCGCATCTGCGGGGAGGCGTCCAGATAATAGGTTCCCTGGGCGCTGGCTAAAAGGGCCGTGAGAAAACGGGCGGCGGTTCCTGCGCTTCCGACGTAAACGGATGCACGGGCGGAGGGAAGTTTCCCTCCCAGTCCGGCAATTCGGATATGCCGCTTTTCTTCGTTTGCCTCGGCCGAAAAACCGAGATCCTTAACGCATTGGAGAAAATGGCGGGAATCATCGGAAAAAAGCACGCCGGACAGGTCGGTGATCCCATCGGCCAGGACGGCCAGGAGCATGGCCCGGTTGGTAATGCTTTTGGAGCCGGGAACGCAGACTGTTACCGGACCGGACGCAGGACTGCCGTCCAGGCGGCGCGGGATTTGTTCAAAGATAGAAGGTACGCAGTAGGAGGCAGCGGTCATGTCAAACACCTCCTGCATTTGCGGCCTGGATTTCTGCCTGCACTTCTTCGATGACCTCTGCGATGCGGCTTTCTTCCACCGGGCGTCCGGTAAAAAGCTCGCAGGCGTATGCGGCCTGGGCCACCAGCATCGAAAGGCCGGTCGCCGCTTTCATCCCAAGGGCTCTGGCCTGGGCGGTAAGCCGGGTTTCGGCCGGGTTGTAGATGATATCGAGGACGGCTTCGGCTTCTCGGTAGGGGGTGAGATCCAGAGGGCTGGCGTCCACATCGGGATACATCCCCGCCGGAGTGGTATTGACGATAACGCGGGCGTCGCAGTGAAGTTTGGCGCATTCCTCATAGGTGAGGGCTCCGCCCTTGCCGGTGCGGCTTACGCTGATAATGGGGCCGGCTTTCTCCTGGGCCAGAGCGGCGAGGACAGCCTGGGCCGCTCCTCCGGTCCCCAAAACCAGCGTTTTTTTGCCGGAAACATTTACGCCGGCTTTCTGCATCATATAGCGGAAACCGGGGCAGTCGGTGTTATAGCCAAAGAGGCGTCCGCCGCGGTTTACCACGGTGTTGACGGCTCCGATTTCCCGCGCATCTTCATTCAGCTCATCCAGGTAGGGAATCACATCCTTCTTATAAGGAATCGTCACGTTAATTCCCTGAAAACTGCGGGACTGAAGAAAAGCCCCAAGCGCATCCGGGGCCAGGGGCCTGAGCTCATAGTGATAATCCGCCAGTTTTTCATGTATGATTTTCGAGTAGCTGTGTCCCAGCTTTCCTCCGATCAGTCCGTATTCCATATCTTATCCTAAAACCTCCTATCTCGTCTGACCGCTTTTGTCTTTTAGTATAATGGCAGACAAAAGATGTTGCAAGAAAAAATCAAATTTTTGTTGACAAGAACCATTTAATAGTGTATAGTATTTTTTGCTGGCGCTGAGAGATCGGTGAGACAGCGAAAGAGACGCTGACGTGGCACAGTTGGTAGCGCACCTCATTGGTAATGAGGAGGTCGGCAGTTCGAATCTGCTCGTCAGCTCGTGAGAACCCCTGATTTATTCAGGGGTTTTTGTTTTTGAAGAATGAAAAGAGCCGGCTGCTTCTTCGTTTTTGCTCTGGAAGAAATACGAATAGATATTCAGGGTAGTCGTAGGATTGGCGTGTCCCAGGATGCCGGCAACAGAACGGGGATCCATCTGATTGGCGATCAAGATCCTTTCCCCGGTATCCTTCCCAATAACTCCCGCGTTCCAGGCAAAGATGCAGCTGTTCCGTCCGCCATTGCTTCAAGATCGAGGTCACAACCGGCGGAAGTATTGGTGTGCGGGATTTGTTGGTCTTGGTGCTCTTATGGATGATCTTTCTGTCAGCATAGACAGTTGATTTACTGATATTGACGGCTCCGGTCTTTAGGTCAATATCTTCCCAGGTGAGGGAGAGGTTTTCGCCGCGGCGGTCGCCGACGAATAGGGCGACGTAGAAATAGGCGCGCCACATAAGAGGGAGTTTCCATATCTTGTTGTATTCGGGCACAGAGTAAGGCAGGCCAGTGTCGTCAATTCTCTGATGGGCTTTATGGCGAATCAATATCCGGTTATCCAGGGCCCATAGGAAAGCTTTTGTCTGCTCAATGGTCAGATAATTGACTTTATATTCTTTTGATGGCTTCTTGGTCTTGCGCTGCTTGCCGGCGTATAAGATTGGATTGACAGGCAGCAGGCCCTCTCCGGCAGCGTATGAGAGCATGGAACTGATTACGCGGCAGTCGCGGCGGATCGTGGATTCTGACAGTCCACCGGGTTTCCCGTCTTGACGGGCTCCATCCTGGCGAAGTTCGCGGGAGTAATCCTTCAAGGTCTTGGGGATGATGGAGGAAATCCGCAGATGTCCCAGGCGGGGGATGATCCGGAGGCGGAGCGCATCGCGGTAGC
>CALWRE010000023.1 GCA_944383835.1 uncultured Lachnospiraceae bacterium
CTGGGAGCGCCGCAGCTGGGGTTTTACACAGAGCAGGGCAGCTATATTGTGGAAACGGGCGTTTTTGATATTTATATTGGAGAAAACTGCCTGACGGAAAACAAAATCAGCATCCGCCTGGCCTGAAAGCCGGGCGCGGGAGGAGAAAATGCGGTACGAAGAATGGAATGTAGAAAATGCGAAATCTCTGAAGGGAGCGAGGCTCTGCCTCTATCTGCTGGACGGCTCGGCTGAGCTTCGGATCCAAAAAAGGCCTGTGATCCTGATTTGCCCAGGCGGGGCTTACGCTGCGACCTCCGACCGGGAAGCGGAGACGGTGGCCCTGCAGTTTGCGGCCATGGGATATCATGCGGCGGTGCTTCGCTATTCCGTGGCTCCGGCAGCCTATCCTGCGGCCCTTTTGGAGCTGGGCAAATCAGTCCTTCTTCTGCGCGCCCACGCAGAGGAATGGAACGTCCAGCCGGACGGCCTGGTGCTCGTCGGCTTTTCGGCGGGAGGCCACCTGGCCTGCAGCTACGCTACCTTCTGGAACCGGGAATGGATGGCAAAGGAGCTGGACGCGCCGGCGGAAAAGCTTCGCCCGAACGGGTTGATCCTGGGGTATCCGGTGGTTACCTCCGGACTTTACGCCCACCGGGAATCCATTGAAAATCTGCTGGGAGAGGATTATGAGCGGCTGAAGGAACAGGTGTCCCTGGAAAATTTTGTAGGGAGCCAGAATCCGCGGACATTTATCTGGAACACCTGCGCGGACGAAGCGGTTCCGCCGCAGAATTCCCTGCTTTTGGCAAATGCCCTGGTGGAAAAGCACGTTCCGACGGAATACCATATGTTTGAAAAGGGGGAGCATGGCCTGTCTCTGGCCAACGCGCTCACCCAGGCTGCCGATGGAAGGTGTGTAAACCGGGAAGCGGCGTGCTGGCTTGCTCTGGCCCACCGGTGGCTGCAGACCTGGCTGCCCTACTGACCGTACCGTGCGAGAGAAAGCGAAAGGAGAAAGGAGAGGGAAAAGATGATCGTTGCAAAAAACCAGACGTTTTATCTGGAAACGGAGCATACCAGCTATGTGATGGATATCCTGCCGGGCGGGATGCTCCGGCATCTGTATTATGGAAGCAGGATTGGGGAGGATAGCCTTGCCTATCATCATCTTTTGCAGGAAAGATCAATGTCGCCTCTGATGATGGCGGGGGATATTCCGGCTTCAGCAGACACAATCCCGCAGGAATATCCTGTATTTGGCAGGGGGGATTACCGCAGCCCTGCTCTGATGGCGGAGGGAGAGCAGGGGAGACGGATCCATGAACTGACAGCGTCTGGCTTTCGCATTGTAGAAGGGGCGGTTCTCCCGGAAAACCTGCCTTGCCTGGATGCGGACATGGACGATGCGGCGACGCTGGAGATTTCCCTGAAGGACAGGGTGACAGGCGTTGAGATTCTTTTGTATTATGTGGTTTTGGAAAAAGAGGACGTTATCGCGCGGCACGCCGTCATCCGCAATGCGACGGGCGGGCCGGTGACCCTGCGGCGGGCAGCCAGCCTGGCTATGGATTTTGAAAGGGCGGATTTTGAATTTTTAACCCTTTCGGGAACCTGGGCCAGGGAACGCCATATAAACAGGAGGCCGCTTGCCCAGGGCGTCACGGCGGCGGCCAGCCGCCGGGGCGCGTCCGGCCATCAGCTGAATCCGTTTGCGGCTCTGGTGGGAAAGCACACGACGGAGAGTGAAGGGGAGGCCTATGGCTTTGCCTTTGTTTACAGCGGCGATTTCCGGATCGAGGCGGAAGTGGATGCTTACGACAGCACCCGTATCCTTGTCGGGCTCAATCCGGAAACGTTCTCCTGGAGGCTTGAACCGGGGGAGGAGTTTACAACGCCGCAGGTTTTGTTTACGTATTCGGACCGAGGCCTAAACGCTATGTCCCAGAGCTTTCACAGTGCGTGCAGGAGGCATTTGGGCAGCTGCGCCCGGACACATGGATCAAGGCCGGTAGTCGTCAACAGCTGGGAAGCGGTGTACTATGACCTGTCGGAAGAACGGCTAAAAGAGTTTATCCGAAACTGCCGGGGATTGGGGATCGATATCTTTGTTTTGGACGACGGATGGTTTGGCCATAGGGATAACGACCGCTCTTCCCTGGGAGACTGGTATGTGGACCGAAAGAAATTCCCGGAGGGGCTTGGCGGAATCATCCGCTGCTGCCATGAAAACGGGATGAAGTTTGGCATCTGGGTGGAGCCGGAGATGGTTTCCAAGGACAGCGAGCTGTACCGCAGCCATCCGGACTGGTGCATCCACTGCAGCGGCCTGGAACCGGTGGAAAGCCGCCATCAGCTGGTCCTGGATTTAAGCCGCGCGGAGGTGGTGGACAATCTGTTTGGACAGCTGAGCCGTCTTCTTGCAGAGAATGACATTTCCTATGTAAAATGGGATTTTAACCGCAACCTGACGGACAATGGCTCTGCGTTCCTCGCGCCGGGACGACAGGGAGAGCATGCCCATAGGTATATGCTGGGGGCTTATGAACTGATGCGCCGTCTGACGGAGGCGTTTCCGCTGGTTCTTTTCGAGGGCTGCTCCGGGGGAGGCGGGCGTTTCGACTTTGGCCTTCTTTACTATATGCCGCAGATCTGGACCAGCGATGACAGCGATGCCATCGAGCGGCTGAAGATCCAGTACGGAACCAGCATGGTTTATCCGCCGGCCGCGATGACCGCCCATGTCTCCGCCTGCCCGAACCATCAGACCGGGCGCACCGTCCCTTTTTATGTCCGGGGCGCTGTGGCGCAGATGTGCCATTATGGATATGAGATGGACGCCGGGCGGCTGTCTGAGACGGAGCGGGAACAGGTCCGTGAGCAGATCGAGACGCACAGCCGGATTGAGCCGCTGCTGGAAACAGGGGATTTTTACCGCTTGGAGAACCCGTTTGAGGGAACGCTCTGCGCCTGGCAGTTGGTGCAGAAAGACGGTTCCCAGTCCTATGTATGTGCCGTCATCCAGCGGGCGGAGCCCAATCCCAGAGGAAAATATATACGGCTGAGGGGGTTATTGCCGGAAAAGTATTACCGTGTGCAGCCCCTGGGAGTTACGCTGCGGGGCGATACGCTGATGCACGCAGGGCTGCCGGTTCTTCTGCCGAAGGCGGAAGAGGATAACGGGCCGCGCCAGGAGGAATATGCGGCTGCAGAATTCTGGCTTGCATGCGTAAGAAGGGGAGAGGAAGAATAAAAATGAGGAAATATGAAAACCCGGCTTATCTGCATGAAAACCGGCTGAAGCAGAGAGCTTACTATATACCGGTGAACGAAGGGGCGGCGCTGCGCTTAAACGGCGTCTGGGATTTTGCCTTTTATGCGCACGATTATGATAAGGAGCCTTTGGCCCGCGGCCCGATCGACGTCCCCTCCTGCTGGCAGTGCCGCGGCTATGAAAAGCCGTATTATACCAACCTGGTCTATCCTTTTCCCATCGACCCGCCCTATGTCCCCAACGATAATCCGATGGGGGTATATACCCGTACCTTCCCGGTGGAGGATACGGAGAGGCGCCATTATCTGGTCTTTGAAGGAGTGGATTCCTGCCTGGAGCTGTATGTAAATGGGCAGTTCGTCGGCTTTTCGCAGGGGAGCCGCCTGCAGGCGGAATTTGACGTTACCGCCTATGTAATAAAGGGGACAAATACCGTCGAAGCACGGGTGCGCAAGTGGTGCTCTGGCAGTTATCTGGAGGATCAGGACTGTTTCCGCTACAGCGGCATTTTCCGCGACGTGTATCTTTTGTCCAGGCCGGAGGGCCACATCCGGGACATTGAGATTGCGACGGAGGATAACCGGATCGGCGTCCGGCTGGAAGGAGAGGCAGATATTTCGCTGTATGACGGAGCCGGCCGCCTCCTGGCAGAACAGCAGGCGGATGGGGAGGCTTGCTTTACCGTGGAAAACCCTGTGCCCTGGAACGCGGAAAAACCGTATCTGTACCGTCTCGTATTTTGCAGCCACGGGGAAGAGATCCGCCAGCAGGTGGGGTTTGTGACATATGGGATCAATGAAAGAGGGGCCTTTACCGTCAATGGGAAGGAGGTAAAACTCAAGGGTGTCAATCACCATGATACGCATCCGCAGAACGGTTATTCCATGACGGATGAAGAGATTTACCGTGATCTGGAACAGATGAAGCGGCTGAATATCAACTGCATCCGTACTTCCCATTATCCTCCGGCCCCGCGTTTTTTGGAGTACTGCGACCGTCTGGGATTTTATGTGATGCTGGAGACGGATCTGGAGATCCATGGCTTTGACAACCGTTTCCCGGTTCAGTCCGGTTTTGACTGCGTCGCAAATCCGCAGTGGATCGGCAATCAGCCTTCGTGGAGGGACGCGTACATCGACCGCATCGAGAGGGCCTATGAGAGAGATAAGAACCACCCATGTATCTTTTCCTGGTCGGTGGGGAATGAAAGCGGATACTGCGAGAATAATGATGCCATGATACAATGGCTGAGGGCGCGGGATCCCAAGCGGCGCAGGCTGGTTCACTGTGAGGATGCTTCCCGGGCCGCATCGGGCATTGGCGCACAGAAGAATCCCTCTTGCTATGGCAAGCCGGATTTGAATTCCCGGATGTATATGGATTACCGGGAGGTTGAGGAATATGCAAGGGACGCTGCAAAGAACCTGCCGCTTTTTCTCTGTGAGTACAGCCATGCCATGGGCAACGGCCCCGGAGATGTGGGGGACTACTGGGAATTGATTTACCAGTACCCGAAGCTTATCGGCGGCTGTATCTGGGAGTGGGCGGATCACATATTCCTGGAGGAGGGGAGCGCCCGTTATGGAGGGGATTTCGGCGAGCTTTCCCATGATGGGAATTTCTGTGCCGACGGGCTGGTGAGCAGTGAGCGCCGCCTGAAAGCGGGGACGCTGAACGCTGCCTGTGTGTACCAGTATGTACGGTTTGCCTGGGACGGGGATGGCGTCGCGGTCACCAATCTTTATGATTTTACCAATCTGAATGAGTTTATCCTGCGTGTGGAGCTTCGGGTGGATGGGAAAACGGAACAGACGGTGCAGGAGAGGCTGGGGCTTTTGCCGGGCGAGACGGCGAAAATCCCCCTCAGGCTGCCGGAAAAATGTTCTCTGGGGGCGAGCGCCGTCTGCCGCCTCCTTGATAAAGATGGGAGGATCCGTGCTATGTCGGAACTGCCTCTGCCCGTTTTGACCCGTCCGCCGGAAAGCTGGCAGGCCGCAGACGCGGTGCGGATTTGGGAAGAAGGGGACTTCTTTATAGCGGAAACAGGAAAAGCCCGCTATTTTGTTTCCCGCCATACGGGGGAGCTGGCACAGATCGTACGGGAAGGAAAAGAGCTTTTGTGCAATCGGGTTAAACTGACGGCCTGGCGCGCGCCTACGGACAACGACCGCCATATGCGGGCTGTATGGGGGCATGAAAACAACTGGCAGGGGGAGAACCTCGACCGGATTTTCAATAATGCGCATGAGGTATTCCGGGAGGGCTGCTCGGTTGTAGCCAAGGGCTGCCTGGCCGGCGTGGGGCGTGCGCCTTTTTTACGCTACGAGCTGGTCTATTCCTTCTATAATAATGGGAAAATGCGCGTCTCTCTGGACGCCTCGGTACGGGAAAACTGTACCTGGCTCCCGCGGCTTGGCTTTGCATTTGCCGTGCCGGGCGAATACGATTCCTTCTGTTATTATGGAAGGGGGCCGATGGAAAATTACTGCGATATGCACGCGCATACAACCACCGGTTTCTTTACGGGCACGGCGGAGGGAGAGTACGTCCCTTATGTGATGCCCCAGGAGCACGGCAATCATACCGGCTGCAAATGGCTGCAAATGATGGGAGGGCTCTCCTTCCATGCGGATACGGAATTTGAGATCAACGTTTCCCGGTACAGCGTCCAGGCGCTGACAGACGCCGCGCATGCGGATGAGCTGAAAAGCGACGGAAAGGTACATATCCGGATCGATTACCGTGACTCCGGGCTGGGCTCCAATTCCTGCGGCCCGCAGCTTATGGAGAAATACCGCCTGTCCGAAAAAAGGATTGGTTTTTCTTTTGTAATAGGGACGTAAAATAAAAAGCAAAGATACGAAAAAAATGACAGGCCCTTCACGGCTGCTTCGGGAGCCGGGAAGAGCCTGTCATGGATAGTATAGAAAAACAAACTTTTTGCATTGTTTTTGCGGATGATTATTTCTGTGCGAAGCTGTAAAATACCAATATAGATATGGTATAGCTGCACAAAAAAATGGAAACTTTATGCAGACCGACCGGTAATTTGGACGGGAGAGGTACGCGGAACAATGGAAAGGGGGAGAAAGTAAATGAAGCGCAAAAAAAGGCTGGTTACGATTTTGTGCATTTTGAGCCTGCTGATTACTTCGTTTGTCATACCGGGGAATACAGCGTTTGCGGACGACGAGCAGACGGGCGGTACGCCTGCGGGCCAGCAGCAGACGGGAGAGACGTGGGACTATAACCTGGCCGTAAAGCCGGATATGGATCTGGGCGGGCTGAGCGGGACGTTCAATGCTTATACATATACCTGGACGGAAGGCTGCGGGGAGCTGACGGCCGAGGCCCAGGCCCCGGGGAATGTCTTTGTGGCCAGCACGAATTCCGGCAACCGGAACAAGGGCTACCTGAGGCCGAGGGAAA
>CALWRE010000024.1 GCA_944383835.1 uncultured Lachnospiraceae bacterium
AAAGCCAGTTTGCGGAGAGTCTTCTCCGTGATCGCGCCTTTCTGCGATACCACGTCCGCATCTACTTTCGCCGTAAGCTCCGATGCCTTTAAGGCCGTCACGATCAGGCTGGAAGCCCTTTTTCGCAAGGATACCATTGCCTGTTCCTGCACCTTGGCCGCATAGTTCAAAGGAGTCTGCTTTTTGGCCTGCTTGGAAATCTGGGATAGCACCGCCACAGAGGTAGGGCTGATATCCACATAATCAAATTCAGGCTCCTTGGTAGTCGCTGCCGACCCTTCCGTCTGGTCAGCGGCTTCGTCGGCGTCAGCCTTCTCGTATGCCACCCGGTTCTTTCCCATGCCCTCGCAGTCTACAACGCGCACCATGTCCACGATACTGGACACCTTAGCGCCTACCTTGTCATGGATGCCAGATACCTCCGTCGGGGTCGCCAGCTTTCCGCCAGATACAAGGAGGGCGCGGGTTTCTTTTGTGCTCATGGCCATCCGGCGCGTCTTTACAAATGCATTGGCACGAGCCTCTTCTGCGCTTTCTGCTGCGGGGTTCTTCTTCTCTTCTCCCGCTCCTTCCGCAACTGCCTGGGCAATATTTTTTCTTCTCTGTTCCGACTCGAATGCCTTCATCCTCTCGGCGATGGCCTCCGCCTCCTTCTCCAGGGCATCCAGATCCGCCTTCGGATCCTTTAACGCCTCCCGGATTTCTGCCTTTCTTGCCCTCAGTTCCTCGACGGTCATTTCTTCACTCTTCTTCATGTCATACCTCCAGTAAGATTCTGATTTTTTTGATTCTATTCGCCCTTTCCAGTCTCTCCGCTTCGATCTCAGCAATCACTCCGTCGCTGTATCTTCGGGCACTAATAGACGTCATGTCGTTAGCCGGCAGACTCACGGCGCTGACGTCATATAGTTTCTTGATTTTTGTAATAGTCCGCGTGCAGGTTTCCAGATCCTGATCGTAATCCATCGCATACTCTTTTTTGTCCTCCTCTACCACAAAACCAAAGGACATTTTATCGGTATATCCGCCTTTGATTTCCTCGTACAGCTGCCTCCCGATCTCTGTGCCGCCTAAGTCAGCGGTAATCTTCAAGCCTTTTTCGTCCGTTTCCAAGGTCAGGGTTCCATTTTTGTTCCGGGCAAAGACGCGCCCCTCGTGGTCATACTGCATGATCACATCTGACATATCGCACTCATCAAAGGCATTCGGGTCAATCTTTTCCATGACTTTGTATGTCCGCCCATCATACAAGGGATAGGTCTCATTAAATACTGTGGCATATCCCTCCACCAGCATCTGGCCATCCTCCGCCTCCCGTATCTCCATCCGCATGGAGCGGTACTCCCGCCCCGCATCCAGCTTATCCGTCAACTTGTTCCGTTCCACTTGTCAGGTCATCTCCTTTCTTTGTCACGCTCCCGTCGGGGCCAAGCAGGTAATACTCGCCCCGTATGGTATAGGCTTGCCCTTGGCCGTCCGGCAATGGAGGCAGGTTCCATATCTCCCGGATCTCATCCCGGTTCATGATCCCCCGGTCGGCCATCTGGGCGGATACATTCAATTTGTCTGCGTTGGACATATACTGTAACCGGTTCGCTGTAGCCATCAGCACCGCCCCGGATGCCCGCTCCCTCTCCGTGAACAGCATCTTTGTGCTCACGTCGGAAAACTGAATGGAAAACGCCTCGATGGCCCCCTCGTAAAAAGCCGCCCAGGCGTCTCCGTATGCCTTATTTTGCAGGATATCTTCATTCACGCCGTAATAATTAAATACATTCTGCTGGATATTCTTCATCTGGTCTGCGTCTATCACAAACGGCGTGGATTTGATCTGCTGGATATCCGTATAGGTATTGGGCCACAGGAGGACGCCGCCTTCCCCCTGCAGGTTTTCCCGCGAGAAGCGTTTCCGCTCTTTTGCTAAATCCTCGCTCTTGGTGAAATTAGTTACCCTTGCCATGAACCGGAAGGACGCCGATGATTTCACCGCCTCCTTGATCCCCTGGTTCTGGATGTCGATCAATTCCATGGTGGGCGTGAGCGCCGCATTGCTCTCCCCGAAGAAATCATCCGAATACTGGAACTTAGTCATGATCCCGCAGCGTGCCATCTCGATTGCGGCAGTCTGCCCGTTCCGGAACTGATACCGGATCCAGGGCTCGCCGCTGTACTGGACAATGGAGCAGAGCGACGGGAGCACTGGATACATTCCGGTTGTTTCCCCGAATTCATCGATCACCGGCACGATAAAGGCAGTATTCTGGATATCCAGGATCGTTGACAGCCGGTACAGGAACTGCCCCCAGGTCTGCCACTCGTTCGGCCCGTTACGCAGCCGCGTCTGTAGTTTGGGCTTCGCGCTCCCCTGAACCTGCACCGCCAGCTTGCTGATGTGTGTTGCCCTAGCATTGATAGCCGCCCGGATCAGCTCGCTTTCATAAATCTGGCCTCCCCAGGAAGTAAAAACCGGTGCATACCCATTCAGCGTCGCAAAAAATCCCTGCTGCTGCCCTCTTGGCAGGGTGATCTTCGCAAAAATTTTACTTAAAAGTCCCATAGTCACTCCTTATTTTTCAGCTGCTCCCCAATCTCGGAATACCACTTCTGCCGCACAGTCATGGCGTCCAGGAGCGCCGCCGCCCCGTCTATATGTTCATACTGCCCCAGCTTCACTGGCTTGCTCCTTTCGCTTTCCGCATCGGTCTTCAGGGCTACATTCAAGAGGTGGATTTTCAGCAGGTCGTTATCCCCGATGTCAAATCCTCCGTCTTTTATGGTTCCCTCCACCTCCCGGATGACCGGCGTTAGGTTGTATCCTTGGAATACGTCGTCCATATGGAAGCCATACTGCTGCATATCCTGCACCAGGTATTGGGCTGTATAACGGTCGTAGCCAATTTTAAGCGGATATATCTGGTACTGCTCTACCAGCTCGCGGTACCAGTCAAAGCAGTCGTGATAGTCTACAAAGTTATCCCCCGATAGCTTAAGGATGCCCCGCTGCACATAGGCGGCGTAGGGAAGCCCGTCCCTGGCCGTGGCTTCTTCAAGTTTCTCGCCTGGAAGGAAAAACTTTGCGAATACATACAGCCGTCCCGCTTTTTCGATAACAGCTACACAGGCCGTCAAGTCAGTGGTGCGGGACAAGTCGATGCCCCCAACGCAGTAAGAGTCCCGGAAGTCCTCCACTTCCAGATGTGCACCGGATATCCCTTCAACGTCCTGCGCCGCAAGCCACGCCTGAGAGCTATTTTGCTTGACATTGCAGTACTTCGTCATGAATTCAGCCTTTTTAGAAAGACTGCCCTCCGCGACAGCGATTTCCTCCAGCAGGTAATCTACCGATACCGAGATACCCAGATTCGGGTTGCTTTTTCGCAACTCGTTGATGTCGTTCCACTTCTTGACATCATCGATCATATATAAAAAAGGAGCCAGCCGCCTCTCTCTGGAATCTCCCAGCAAAAAGCGCGTGCTCCTTTTAATCAGCTCATCGTATATCCCCTCATTGATATATCCAGATGTGGAAATGGATACAATTAACGGCTGCTTTCGGGCACCTAGAGCTGACTTCATGACCTCGTACTGTTTAAGGCCCTGGTCACCCGGCCAGGACGCGATCTCGTCGCAGATTGTCAGGTGAGGGTTGAATCCATCCGACTTCTTTGCGTTAAAGGCGATTTTCTTGACGCTGCTGTTGGTACTGGCCACATAATAATCTGACTTTCTTCGCTTAATGAGCCGCAGCAGCTCCGGCTCGGCCTGTATCGTCTGCCAGAATGCCGAATAGACCAAATCCGCCTGATCTAGTTTTGGCGCTACGCAAAAAATTTTTGCGCCATACTCTCCATCCAGATACAGGCAATATGCGATGATGGCAGATGCGAACAGCGTCTTGCCGTTTTTACGGGCCACGATAATAACTATCTCACGGAATATCCGCAGGCCGTCAGCATCCACGATTCCGAAGATCACGGACACGATAGCCTTTTGCCATAGCTCCAGTTTGAGGAGGTCGCTGCGCCCCTCGCAGTGATGGCAGAATGTTTCTATAAACCGGATGGCCCTATTGGCCTTTTTTTGGTCAAAATAAAAGGACTGGTTTTCCAGCCCTTTTATGATATATTCAAACATTAACCGGATCCATTTCCCCACGACGATGGAGCCGTCCTGGATCCCTTGGTAATATGACAGGATAAAATTATCCATCCCTCATGATCGCCTCCAGTTTCCCTTCCGGTTCAGGCTCTTTCCCAAAAGCTTTGATAATCTCCAGCATAGTGGCAAGCGTCTTATTGGCGCTATCCGAGTGTTTCGGCAGCTCGCGGATCAGCGGATGGACGCATACGTTTTCCCGCCCCTTGACATATTCCTTAACGGTTACAAAATCCCCTTCCTCTTTTAACTTTTTCTGGATTTCATCGATGACTTCCCGCTGCGTAATATACTGCCCGGCCGCCGCTATGAACATTTCATTCTTTTCTACACCGTATCTCTTTGCCATTTTCATCAATCCGGCGTAAGTGATCCTTTTTCCCGGCATCTCTGCATCCTTTCCAAAAAAACTTACGCACATGGGAGCGGAAAATCAAACTCCACCCACCGGTCTCCGATACCCGCGCATCCTTTTTCGATAGGGGGGAGGTGTTTTTTTGATTATTCCCGCATTGTCACGCGTCCCATCTCGTCTACTTTGTACCTTTTCCTTTTACCATGCATTTTTGCGTGGCAGTCCCGGCAGAGCAACTGCAGGTTGTTCCAGTTCAGCGTGATCTCCGGGTTGTCTATGTTATCTGGCGTAAGCTTTACTTTATGGTGGACGATGACGCCTGGCTCGTAAATCCCTTTTTCTAGGCACTCCTCGCACAGTCCTCCCACGCTTTTGGAGTAAGCCTCCCGGCAAGACTGCCAAGCTTTCGACTTGTATAATTTCTCGGCAAATGGTTTCATGGCTTACATTTTCCGGTTATGTCCGATAGATTCCCAGTGCTCCTTCATCCGGGCTCTATGCTCCTCAATCGTCCGCTTGCATCCAACATCTATTTTCCATTTAATTATCGGTATTTCCGGTCGCTCTCCCTGCGTGAACTTAATGGATATCTTAAACCCTACAATAACATCCGTATCCTCAGATACCATCGCCTCCGCCCGGTCGATGATTTCCTGTCCTGCCTCTTTAATCTGCTGCACCAGCCGGTCTCTGTATTTCATTGTGTTCTCCCCCTTGCAATTCGGCTAAGTCTATACTGATAGTCCCATCCGCGCCAATCCATATGTTAGTCACGCGCCTTGCTATTTCTTCTGGCAAAGCGCCCAAAATCCCCCGCAATGCCTCAGCCTTTACATGCTTTGCTTCTGGCGCCTCGATCCTGAACTTTGGTTCAGGAGCACCAGCTCCGAAACCAATAACATAACTTTTTCTTTTCTTCATTGTCATCTTCCTTTCATTCTTTTGTTCCACTTCTTACTTTCTTATTTTTTGCACAAAAAAATGTGCTTATCATATTGACAAGCACTATAATATGTGCTATAATTAAACCATCGAAAGGAGGTGAAACAGATGAATGAATCAGTAAGCGAAATAATAAAAGACCTTTCAGAAGCTGCTCTCGCAATCGTCACCGCCATCTGCCTGATAGTCAAAACGATACGTGAAAGCAAATCCAAAAGGTCTAAACGAAAGAAGTAAGGTCAGGGGCTTCGGCCCCTCCCTTCTTCACGCTTAGTATACCACATTCATTCATCAAAATCCATGAAATTATATCGCATTATTTTAATCGTCCTTACCGTCCTTATTATGCACGATGGTTTCCAAGGCGAATTTTCATCGCCTACTCTGTTCGATTTCATCAAATGGCTGGCCTGGCTGCTGCTTATGGCCACCTACTACATCTACCACAGGAGGCACAACGATGAACTTACGAAAAATACGCCTTGAACGCGGCCTATCTGTCCCCGCATTAGTAGAGCTTAGCGGCGTCCCCCGCCGCACGATCCAGGAGATCGAAAACAGGGATGATTGCCGGGTGTCTACCGCCATTCTGCTGGCTGACGCCCTTGGGGTCACGCTGGACGAGCTTTGCAGGGAGCCAAAAGCGGATAAGTAAATAGCACTCCAATGAAAAAGCGCTCGCCGATGTTGACGGGCGCTTTTTGCAGTTGGTTAATTAAATAAAAACTGCCACTATTTGAAACACAGTGCAAATTCCGGTCAATCAGTGCGCCCATTCCAGAATCAGCGGTGCACCTATTCTGAAATAGCGGT
>CALWRE010000025.1 GCA_944383835.1 uncultured Lachnospiraceae bacterium
GAGATATCCCATGCCGAAAGGCAGTAAGACCCCTTGAAGACGACGAGGTAGATAGGCAGGAGGTGGAAGTGCGGTAACGTATGGAGCTGACCTGTACTAATCGGTCGAGGGCTTAACCAAGAGGGTGGAAACCCGAATGGTGGAGTCTGGGGACGTAAAAAGAAGAGATGATGAATGTTCCGTGTGTAGTTTTGAAGGTGCAAATATTGTTAAAATAGAATATTCCTCCTTAGCTCAGTTGGTAGAAATTTCCAATTGTTTCGTACCGAATAACTAGGGGGGAGGAAAATTTAACATTCCTCCTTAGCTCAGTTGGTAGAGCGCGCGGCTGTTAACCGCGTTGTCGCTGGTTCGAGCCCGGCAGGGGGAGCGAGAGAAGCCCGTAGAATCAATGGTTCTGCGGGTTTTGTCTGTCCATAAGCAAGCTGTCGGAGAGTCGAAAAACCAAAAATAAAAAGAGAAATTTGTTACAATATGGTTTGACACCAGAAACGGAATTGCATCATCGGAGTATTTCGTTTCTGATGAAATGGTGAAACAGCGCCTAAAATATGGATGTCCTTAAAGAGCGTCAGAATCGAAAAAGATTTTGGCGCTTTTTTTGTTGTCCAGAATTATAGACGAGGAGGTCAAAGAAAAATGAACAGAGAAGCAAAGATCATTGCTGTGGCGAACCAAAAGGGAGGCGTCGGCAAGACAACAACGACCCTGAACCTGGCCGTAGGGCTTGCCAGACAGGGAAAAAAAGTTTTGGCGGTGGATGCAGACCCGCAGGGGGATTTAACAACAAGTCTGGGGTATTTCCAGCCGGATGAATTAAAGGATACGTTGTCTGACTGGATGGAGGATTTACTGCGGGACATAGAAGCAGACAGGACAATACTCTGCCACGGAGAAGGCATCGATCTTATTCCCAGCAACCTTGACCTATCCGATATGGAAATTCGTCTGGTCAATGCCATGAGCCGGGAAACTATCCTGCGCTCCTGTTTGCAGCCTTACCGGCCGAAGTACGACTATATCTTGCTCGACTGCATGCCCTCGCTGGGAATGATCACGATCAACGCCCTGGCAGCAGCCGATAGCGTTATTATTCCGACGCAGGCTCAATACTTGGCCGCAAAAGGGATGACGCAGCTCATCCGAACGATTACTCGCGTGCGCCGCCAGATCAATCCGCACCTGCAGATTGACGGCATCTTGCTAACGCTGGTAGCAGGTAGAACGAACTTGGCAAAGGCGACCATCAGCAGCCTGCGTCAGGCCTATGGTAAGTCTATACGGATTTACGATACGGAAATTCCTGTGGCTGTGGCAGCGGCAGAAAGCCCGGCGCAAGGACAATCAATCTTTGCTTATGATAAAAATAGTACAGTGGCAAAGGCTTATGAAGCGTTTGCAAGGGAGGTTGTAAATGGCGAAAAAGAACGATATTACGCTAAATCTACCCCCGGTCGATGACTTATTCAGTACCCAGGAGGAACGGGATGATGCGAAGAAGGAAAAGGTGATGAATATTCCGCTTGTGGATATATCCGACTTCCCAGACCATCCTTTTCACGTGAAGCAAGACGAACAGATGCAATCGATGGTCGATAGTGTTCTGCAATATGGCGTGCTTGTGCCTGCGCTGGTGCGCCCAATGCCGGATGGCACCTATCAGATGATAGCCGGACACCGCCGCAAGATGGCGAGTATGCTGGCTGGGCTGGAAGAAATGCCATGTATTGTCCGGGATGTATCCGATGATGAAGCCATCATTATCATGGTGGATTCTAACCTACAGCGGGAGAATATTCTGCCAAGTGAGAAGGCTTTTGCCTATAAAATGAAACTGGAGGCGATGAATCGTCAGGCCGGGAGACCGGCAAAAAATAATCTGACACCAGTGGTGTCAGATTTAGATACACTTAGAACAAGTGAAAAACTTGGAAAAGAAGTGGGGGAAAGCCGTGAACAAATACGCCGTTTCATCCGTCTCACAGAGCTAATTCCAGAAATCCTTCAGATGGTTGACGACAAGCAGGTGGCTTTTCGTCCTGCTGTCGAAATCTCTTATCTCTCACATGAGGAGCAGACCTGGCTGCATGAGGCTATGCTGGATGAAGGCAGTACGCCGTCCTTGTCCCAGGCTCAGAGGCTGAAAAAAATGAGCCAGGAAACAGGCCTTACGCAGGAGGATATCCATGCCATTTTGACCGAGGAAAAACCGAATCAGCGGGAGAAGATTGTCTTAAAGGGGGACCGGTTTAAGAAATATTTCTCGCGGTCGATGACGGAGAAGGAAAAAGAGGATATCATTTTGAAGGCCCTGGAACTGTGGTATCAAAAGAACCGCAGCCGGGACCGGGAGAGATAGTTCAGACAGCCGACAGGCAGTCAAGCTACAATCCCAGGGGAGGACAGGATTGACAAGGGGAGAGCGGTTATCTTTTGTGCTCTCCCCTCTCCACACCTCTCCCCTGTTTAAATACACTGGCTGTTTTACCAGCCGAGAAGAAGAGTAAGGGGGTGAAGCCGGAAAAAGAAATCTGTATAGTTGCGCCGCAGAGAAAAAACCGGTAAGATGGGTGGCAAGGAGGATAGCCACATGAAGAGAAAAAAGATTTTAGTGGGAATGATGATTTTTGCCTTGTCCATGCCCGTACTTGCCGGATGCCAGAAAGCGGCGGAAACAGTGTCGATGGCAACAGAAACGGCGGAGGAAACAGAAAAGCAGGATGTGGTGAAAAGTACAAAGGCCGAACGAGAGCAAGAACAGCTGGCAGATGCAGCAGAAACAGCGGAATCAGAGACTGAGGAAGAACCGGAGACGGAATCCGAAGCGGAGGCCGTACAGAAACAACCGCTTGCGGAAACAACGGCAGAGGCAGAGACGGCTGCCCCTGCTCCCGAGTCAGAAGCGGCGGCTGCCCCGGAGACAGCCCCGGTTGCGGAATCAAGCCCGGAGACTATGGCGGCCAGTGAGCCAACAGAGCCTGTGCCAAGTGAGCCGACGGCGCCCCCGCCGAGTGAGCCGGAAACGGCTCCGCCAGTGGAGACAGTGGCTCCGGAAACTGCGCCTCCGGAGACAGAGGCCAAGACCTGCTACGACTACCCTTTTGATGTGGAGGCAATCCGTGCAGAACTGATTGGAGTCGGCGAGGCAGCCGGGCTGACGCACACAGAAGGGCGAACACCGGCGAATTCATCCTGGGCGATGCCAGTTACCGCGTCGGAAAGTTTCCAGGGAGAAGCCTTGAAACGTTCCCTGTATGATTATGTATCATCTATGCCGGAGCTGATCGTAGCCTATGGCGGCAGTCCGATCACGGAATTCACCATATATGTGGAGGATATCGGAGGAGGCTCATATACCTTCTATTTCCTCGATTGAGAATCATCATATTCTGCCGCAAGCATGAAATGAAAATTGCAGAAAAAAGAAGAAACCGAAGCCCTGTGAAAAACCGCAGGGCTTTTTTTAGTGGAAAAAATTGCAGAAAGGAAAACATCATGAAAAAGAAACGTTTGCTTGCCGGATTGATGAGCGTGATTGCCTTTTTCGGCATCGTCTTGTCAAACGGCAGTACAGCTTATGCCTGGCCCAGCGGAGAAGGCCAGGTGTGCAGCTCATCCATCGGGGGGAGATATACTGGCTCGGATGGCGGTTATTATTACACGCCGGATTACCAGCCCTTCCTGGTGTATGACGAAAACGGCAATACCAGCATCAGCACGACGGACGGGCGTCACGCCAGAAGGAAACTGCTGATGACCGATGCCAGCGGAGAAACACAGCATGTTTATTGTATAGAAGCAGAGATTGAATATACCAGTGGTGACGATTGCTATACCTCCGTCAACGGGGAAAACAGCCGGTATTTTCAGAATCTTCCTGCGTCCGTGCGGTATGGAATCCTGTGTGCGGCCCTGTACGGCTGGCAGCCGGGGAAGGCCCTGCCGATCGATGGCATCAATGAGGACGATTACTCTTATGCGACCCAGATGATTATTTGGGAATATCAGCAGCAGATTCGCACAAGCCCGACGGATTTACACGACAATGGGCCGATTTCCGGTACGATGTACTATGAAACCTTGGCAGGCCGCCCGGCAGAGAGAGCCTACAACTGGATTTTAGAGCAGATGGCCGCGCACCGGTCTATCCCCAGCTTTGCGGGGAACAATGCGGACAGCGCCCCGGTTCATACGCTGGAGTACAATCCGGATACCGGACGGTATAGCCTGACCTTGACGGACGAGAACAATACTTTAGTAGGGCTGAAAATCGGCAGCCAAAATGGAATTATCGTCTCACGGGATGGAAACCGCTATACATTCTCCACCGACCAGATGATCGCCTCGCCGGTAACCATTGACACACAGAAGGATATCGTACTGTATGGGACGAATCTTCTGATCTGGGGACGCCCAGGATATCAGACGATGATGACCGGCGTGGCGGACCCGCTCCATTTTTATCTGCGGTTCCAGACCGAGACATTTGGAACTTGTAAGATTGTGAAGACCGCAGAGGATGGGGTAGTGGAGGGAATCCGTTTTCAAATCACAGGAAACGGAATCGACCAGACCGTGACGACGGGGGCAGACGGTACAGTGGAAATTCCGGATTTAATGCCGGGAAATTACAAAGTGACGGAATTATCCCCGGAGAAATACGAGCCACAGGAGACAAGGGAAGTGACGGTGGTATCCGGCAGCACAACGACGGTTACGTTCAATAACGTCTTAAAACGCGGCGGCCTGGAGGTAACGAAAACCAGTGAGGACGGGCTGATAGAGGGAGTGACTTTCCATCTGTACGGGACGTCCCTGTCTGGACTGCCGGTGGATGAATACGCCGTTACCGATGCAAGCGGCGTAGCCCGTTTTGAGAACGTGCTGGTCAGCGGAGATACGCCCTATACCCTGGAGGAAGTGGACACAGCAATCCGCTATGTGGTTCCTGCCTCCCAGACAGCGCCGATTGAATGGAATGAGGTCACAGAGCGAAGCTTTGCGAATGTCCTGAAGAAATTTAGGGTAACGGTGACGAAGACGGATGCGGAAAATGGCGCATCCCAGGGCGATGCATTCCTGGCAGGGGCTGTTTATGGCATTTACCGGGGCGAAGAGCTGGTCGACACGTATACCACCGATGGGAATGGACAGTTCACGACGGAATATTATATTTGCGGCAGTGACTGGAGCATCCGGGAGATCAGCCCGTCGGAAGGATATCTTCTGGATACGACCGTTTACCATGTGGGAGCGGAACCAGAAACATACACGATTGAGCTCAATTCCACGGCCAATGATGTGGTGGAGCAGGTGATCAAAGGTTCCATTGCTCTGATCAAGCATACCGACGACGGAGAGACTGGAATCGAGACGCCGGAGGCGGGAGCTGAGTTCCAGGTTTATCTGCAGGCGGCAGGCAGTTTTGATGAGGCAAAGGAATCAGAGCGGGATACCTTGGTTTGTGACGACAATGGTTTCGCACAGTCGAAGAACCTGCCTTACGGTGTCTATGTCGTCCATCAGACCAAAGGCTGGGAAGGCCGGGAGCTGATGAAAGACTTCACGGTATACATTGCACAGGATGGCCAGATTTACCGCTATCTGATCAACAACGCAAATTTTGAAAGCTACATCAAAGTAGTTAAAAAAGATGCCGAGACGGGAATAACAATTCCTTATGAGGGGGCGGGTTTTCAGATTTATGACCCGAGCGGCGAGCTGGTAACGATGGCCTTCACCTATCCGGAGGTTACTGTTGTCGATACCTTTTATACTACGGCGGAAGGGGAACTGATCACGCCGGAAACGCTTGCCTATGGAACGGGCTACTCTCTGGTGGAGGTACAGGCTCCTTACGGATATGTAGTGAATCGGGAACCAATCTATTTTGATGTAGTTCCGGAAAATGCTGAAGAGGAGAGCGGGATTACGCTCATTGAGGTGATCCGGGAGAATGTCGCCCAGAAGGGCATCATCACCGTGGAAAAATCCGGAGAAGTCTTTGCCAGCGTCACAGAGGCCGGAGGCGTTTACCAGCCGGTCTATGCGGTGCAGGGGCTGGCCGGGGCTGTCTACGAGATCACAGCGGCGGAAGATATTATAACGCCGGATGGAACTGTTCGGGCATCCCAGGGAGAAGTGGTAGATACGGTCACGACGGGAGATGACGGAACCGCTAAGAGCCGCGAATTATACCTGGGGAAATATGAGGTAAGGGAAATCACTGCGCCGGAGGGGATGGTCATAAACAACGAAATCCATTCCGTAGAACTTGCCTATGCCGGACAGGAGGTTGCTGTAACTGAGACTTCGGCCAGCTTCTACAACGAAAGGCAGAAGGTAGAGATCAACCTTCAAAAGACGATGGAGACCGACGAAAAGTATGGGATAGGGAACAACAGGGAAATCCTGTCCGTTTCCTTTGGCCTTTATGCGGCGGAAGAGCTGACAGCCGCCGACGGCACGGCTATTCCTGCGGACGGCCTGATCGAAGTTATCCCGATTGATGTAAACGGACAGGGGAAGGCGGCCACCGATCTTCCGTTAGGCAGCTATTACCTGCAGGAGATTCATACGAATGCGGCCTATCTGCTGGGTGACCAGAGATACCCCGTGACTTTCGCCTATGGCGGCCAGGAGACGGCCCTTGTATCGATTACAGCCAATGAGGGGGAGCCCATCGAGAACCATCTGATTTATGGCTCTGTCAGCGGAACCAAGCGCAATGAGGACGGAGACGCCCTGGGAGGCGCGCTCATTGGTATCTTTAGGACGGGGACAGAGGAGTTTACAGCCGAAACGGCTATCCAGACTGTTACATCGGCGGATGACGGTAATTTTTCCTTTGAGAAAGTGCCTTATGGAACCTGGCTTATCCGCGAGATCGAAAGCCCGGCCGGCTTTGTGCTCTCCGAAGAAATTATTCCTGTAGCGATTGGCAGCGCGGGCGAGATAGTAGAGATTGAGATCGTCAATGACTTTATAACGGGTTGCATCGAACTGACAAAGGTGGACCGGGATTACCCGGAAAACCGGCTTACGGGCGCGGCCTTTGAGGTATATGCCGATCTGGACGGAGACGGCAGCCTTACGGAGACGGATTCGCTTTTGGGAACCATGACGGAGTATGACAAAGGAGTCTACCGGATGGAAAACCTGCGCTACGGTTCCTATCTGGTAAAGGAGACGAAAGCGCCGGAGGGATTTTATCTGGACACGGGAGTTTACGCCGTTTCCATTACGGAGGATGGACAGGCTGTCTTAGTAGAGAACGAAGCCGGGAAGGGATTTTTAAATGCGATGCAGCATGGCAGCCTTCAGATCAAAAAGACTTCGGAGGATGGCACACTTGCCGGATTCCGGTTCCAGGTGACGGGGACGGATATCTTAGGCAATCCTTTTTCGGCCCAGTACGCGACGGACGAGAACGGAGAAATCTGGATTACCAACCTGCGGATTGGCTCCTATACCATAAGCGAGCTTTCCGGGGAGGAGAATCAGCGGTATGTACTTCCTGAAAACCAGACCGTGACTATTGCAGCCAACACAATCAGCACAGTCACTTTTTATAATGAACTGCGGGATGTGCCGGATACAGGAGACCGTTCTACGGGAGCAATCTATGTCGCAGCTATGGCCGTATTTCTGGCCGGGGCAGCCGCATGCTTTGTACAGAGTAAGCGCAGAAAACAGAAGTAAGAAGGGAACTTGGAAAAAAACCTGGATAAATAAGAAGGGCTGGCCGCACAGGCCGGCCCTTTTGGGAGGAGGAAGAACGATGCCTTATATTGCGCCGGAGATTGTGCAGGAGGCGAGGAAGATGGATTTGCTCACCTACCTGCAGCTCTATGAACCGTCGGAGCTGGTACATTTTGCAGGGAATACTTTTACGACCAAGACGCACGACAGCCTGAAAATTTCTAACGGAAGATGGATGTGGTGGAGCCAGGGGATTGGAGGACGGTCTGCCCTGGATTATCTGATCAAGGTGAGGGGCATGGCCTTTACCGAGGCAGTGGAACAGCTTGCAGGAAAAGCAGCGGTGAGTTTTGCTGCGCCGGAGCATCCTGCCGCCCGGCAGGAAAAGAAGCTTCTCCTGCCTAGGGCAGCCAGCCAGCCGGTTCAGGTGCGGGTCTATCTGGAGCGGCGTGGGATTGACCGGGAGATCATAGATTTCTGCATCCGCACAGGGCGGATATATGAGGCCGAGCCATACGGTACGGCTGTATTCGTTGGCTTTGATGCGGTGGGACAGCCGCGTTATGCGGCCCTGCGGGGAACACGGGGCGATTTTGTAGGCGAAGCAGCAGGCAGCGACAAAACCTATTCCTTTTCCATAGAAGCAAGGAAGGCAAGCCGGACCGTCCATCTGTTTGAATCTGCTATCGATCTTTTATCCTATGCGACACTGGAAAAGCTGGCGGAGCGAGACTGGAGGGAGGAAAACCTTCTGTCCCTGGCCGGGGTCTATCAGCCCGCTAAGGATATGCAAAAAAGCAAAGTCCCGGCAGCGCTGCGGCGATTTTTGCAGGAAAACCCGCAGGTTGACCGGGTCGCCCTTCATCTGGATACTGACCGGGCCGGGAGGATGGCTACAGCCGGAATCCGGGCAGCCCTTTCCGGTATGCAGACAGAGGATGCTCCGCCAAAATGCGGAAAGGACTATAATGATAGCCTTTGTCTACAGTTGAGTCTGCCGGTGACAAGCCGAAAAAAAGAAGAGAGGAAGACGAAGGAGAGAAGAGATGGAAGAGGATAAGATGACGGTGATCCTGCTGGAACCGGGAAAGCTGGCTCGGATCGAAAAGATTGGACGCTCTCTTCATGAATTGCAGCAGATTGTGGGCGGCGGTATAGAAGCAGCCTACTATTTTCCGGAGAAGGTTTGTCTGGTTTGCAATGCGGAAGGAAAGGTATGCGGCCTCCCCCTCAACCGGGCAGTGTACGGCAGGCGGGGCGAATTGCTGGATATTATCGCAGGGACAGCTTTTATCTGCGATTGCCGGGGAGAGGATTTCGACAGTCTATCAACGGAGCAGCTTGCCAGATATAAAAAGCGCTTTTTGTATCCGGAATACTTTGTCCGGACGGTGGAAGGAATAATGGGCGTTCCATATCGTCCAACAGCAGGGAGGGAGCGTTGAACTGTCCACAGTACCGGCAAGCATCGCCAAAGGATAGCCAGACCGGCGTCCGTCTTTCCTTTGGCAGCTTGTCAGGGGAAAACCCCTGAAACCCCTTGCAAGATAGAGAGAATATAAAGGAAGGAGACGGATTATGGAAAAAGAAAAGGAAAAGAGACCTGTGTTTATTGAACCAAAGAAATGGGATGCGCAAAAGGCGCTTATTTTATACCAGGGATATCAGGAGGCAAAGGAGAACAGAAAGGGAGAGAAAGGATGATTTCATTTGAAGATTTTTGCACAGAAGTAAAGGAGCATATCCGGGAATATATGCCGGAGGAATACCAGCAGGCAAAACTGATCATGGAGAAGGTGGTGAAGAAAAATGATTTTGTTAGGACCGGACTTGCCTTGCAGCTGCCGGGCAGCAAAGCATCCCCGGTGATCTATCTGAACGATTATTACCGTAAGGGGATGGACCGGTCAGAAATGGTGAGCAAGATAGAGAGGATGGCAGAAACCTACCAGCAGTATGTGGAGGAATTCCCTGTCCGGTCTATACCGGATTTCCAAAAATTTTCTTCCATAAAAGATTATATTTCATACCGGTTGGTGAACCGCCAAAGAAACATCCTGAAGCTATCGGGCGCACCATATAGACGGCTTGACGATATGGCAGTTGCCTATGAAATCGACCTGACGAAAGCCGGCCTGCCGGGAAGTATACTGGTTGATGAATCCATGCTGCAGATGTGGGATATATCAGAGGAACAGCTGGAACAAACGGCGGCGGAAAATGCAAAGCGG
Organism: uncultured Lachnospiraceae bacterium; assembly: GCA_944383835.1. Classification (GTDB taxonomy): domain Bacteria; phylum Bacillota; class Clostridia; order Lachnospirales; family Lachnospiraceae; genus RGIG7193. The sequence goes on from CALWRE010000025.1 coordinate 9,933, forward strand.
GATTTTCGGCCGCTGCTGAAGCCGCTTCATATGGTCATTTCAGAGATGCTCAGCGGACGAAAAACAGATGTGAACTTTTTAAAGGCTAAGAGCGATTTTGAAGATAATCAGTACCTTTTGTCCAATGAGGAGCTAACGTGCGGGGCGGCTGTCATGCTGATGCCGGATGTTCTGAAAAGAGTCCGGGATGTATTGGGAACAGACTTCTATCTGCTGCCTTCTTCCATTCATGAAACAATCGTGATTCCTAAACCGACAGAGGTAGAGATTTCCCCCAAAGAGTTGAAGGATATGCTGAAGGAAGTCAATGACACCGAATGTGCCCCGGAAGATATTTTGTCCTATAGCGTTTATGAGTACCGGGAACGGGAAGGAAGGCTGCGCCGGGCAGGGCGGGAGGAAAAGGAGCGGGGCGAGTACCGATGAGGAAACGGAACAAGGCAATCCTTTTCCGGCTGACCGAGGACGAGGCGCAGGAGCTTGACCGGCGCGTCCGACGAAGCGGCTTGACCCGCGAGGCTTACCTGCGCCACCTGATCCGGGACCGTGTCCCCCGCGAGTCCCCTCCGCCGGACTACTACGCAATGATGCGGGAACTGCATGCCATTGGCGTGAACTTAAACCAGATCGCACGTAAGGCGCATACTTTGCAGGTGATCGATACCTCCCGTTACGACGAGGCAGTCCGCCTGTTTGCGCATACGGTGGAGAAAATCACAAAAGCGGTAGTGCAGCCTATGGAATGGAAGGAGGGAAAGACGGGGAAAGCCCAGGGAGGAAGGTAGGAGATGGCGACAACATCGATCTGGAGGGTAAAGGGGCGGCTGGGAAAATTGATTTCCTATGTGGAAAACCCGGAGAAGACGGAGGAAAATTTGAAAGCGGCAGGATTTATGGAAGAAAAGAGCCTAAAACAGGTATTGGCCTATGCGGCTCGGGCGGATAAGACGCAAAAGGAAGGTTCCTTGCCGGACAATGGGAAGGAAGAAGGCAGGGGGGCAGGCCCCTTTGTCACGGGGCTAAATTGCAGCGCCCTTACGGCATACCAGGAGATGACGGCAGTTAAGCGTCGGTTTAATAAGACGGAGGGGGTTGCGGCATACCACGGATATCAGTCCTTTGCCCCAGGGGAATGTACGCCTGCCTTAGCCCATGAGATCGGCGTCCGGCTGGCTGAAATGCTCTGGGGAGACCGGTATCAGGTGCTGGTGGCGACACATCTGGACCGGGAAACCCATCTGCATACCCACTTTGTAGTCAATCCGGTATCCTTTGTAGACGGCAAGCGGTATCACCGCACGAAGGAAGATTACCGGAAGATGCGGACGCTGTCCGATGTGCTTTGCCGGGAGTATGCCTTATCGGTGATTGAAGAGCCGCGTAAGGGGCAGGCAAGGGACTATGGCGAATGGGCGGCAGAAAAGGAGGGGCGTCCGACCTGGCGCGAACGGATCCGTTCGGATGTGGATGCCTGCATCCGGGAGGCCCGGACAGAGAGCCAGTTTTACCGGGCTTTGCGAAGGCGGGGCTATCAGATCAAAGTGGGGAAAGACATTTCAGTTAAGCCGGAAGGGAGGGAACGGTTCTTCCGTTTGGCGAGAAACCTGGGTGAGGCTTATGAAAAACAGGAGATTCTCCGGAAGATACTGGAGAAAGAGAAGAACGGGATGCCTTCTCTGCCTCGCATCCAAAAAAAGAGGGAAACAGTCCAAGGCCGGCGCGTATCTGCACCGGGCAATAAACGAATGACGCAGATACGTGGTCTTCGGTCACGATACTACCGTTACTTGTACCGGTTGGGAATTTTGCCAAAGAAAGGACGCAGAGAAAACCTGTCTCTTCTGCGGGAAGATATCCGAAAAATGGAGAAACTTAAGGAGGAGATTCAGCTGTTGGGACGTGAAAAGATTGAGACTACGGCAGACCTCCGGGGGTATCAGGAAGAGGTGGCCCGGCGGATGGCCGAACTGTCTGCCCGGCGGCTCAGGCTTTACAGCCAGGGGCGCAGATGCCCTCCTGGGCAGAAGGAAGAGATAAGGGAAGAGCTTGCAAGCATTGCAAAGGAGCTTGCAGACCTCCGGCACAGGGAGAAAATCTGCAGCCGGATTGAGGATAGGTCAAAGCAGCTGGAGGAGGAGCCGAAAAAGGAGGGGCGGCAGCCGCAGGAGGCAGGGGGGGACGGCTCGAAGCAAAAGGCAAGGGGAGAAGAAAGGGAGGCATAAGATGAACCAGTCAGGTGAAGCGGCGGATGAGGTCGTCCGGATTTCCCTGCATGCAGCGGAGATTGCGCTGCGGATAACAGGGGAAGGGGCAAAAGAGCTGGCGGTACTGCTCTATACCGTACTCAGCCAGCAGAAGAAAACAAAAGGGCGGGCGCGGTTAGAAAGTATGCTTCGCTCGGGAAAAGAGCTGAAGGTATTTACTGTTTCCGATGCGGAGCTGAAGCAATTCGCAAAGGAGGCAAAGCGGTATGGGGTTTTATACTGTGTCCTGCGAAATTCCAGGGGTGCGCCGGACAACCTGTGCGATATCTTAGTGCGGGCGGAGGATGCGGCGAAGATCAACCGGATCGTGGAACGTTTCCATCTGGCAACCGTAGAGGCGGAGACGGTAAAGCAGCGCGGGGAGAAGCCGGCCCAGGGAAAGGCGGAACGGACAGGGGCAAAACAAAAGGAGCAGCGGGAAGAAGAGACCGGGCGGGAAGAGACCGAAGACTTGCTCGATGCGCTTTTAGGAGGGCCGTCCCCAAACCCTATCCAGGCCGAGGCAGAGAGGCCCCTTCTGTCAGAGCCTATCTCAGGCGGGCCGGAGAAGCCCGAAAGGGGTACACAGACAGCTATTTCTAAAAAATCGGTACGCAAAGAGCTTACAGAGTTGAACAATAAAAAGAAACAGGAGGGAAAGGCATGGGAAATGAAGCGCACAAAGAGCAACAGCAGGCAGCCGGAGCGCAGAACGCCGCTGCCGCAGAAGAAAGAACGGGACAAGACACTTCGCTAGAGGACGGAGGATTCGACAACCTTTTTGTACAGGATTCATGGCAGGCCAGCAGCTGGGTGCAGGAGCAGAAGGAAAAGCGGGAGATGGTATATGGCTGGATTGATTCCGCTTTAGAGGAGATAGGGAAAAACCCGGAGGCATTTCAAAGCTACCTCGATGCGCAAGCCAGATGGCTCCAGTATTCGGCCCGGAATGTCCTTCTCATTGAAAGGCAGGCTCCGCAGGCCAGCCGGTTGGGCGACTATGCTTACTGGCGGGATTATGGGTTCTATGTGCGGCGGAAGGAGCGCCAGAGGCCTATCCTGATTTTAGAGCCAGGGCCGGAATATGTCCGGGAGGATGGCAGCGTGGGTACTTATTACAACGTGCGTTCGGTGTACGACATCTCACAGACGACAGGCAAAGGGAAACTCATGCGCCGGGACATGGGCCAGCCGGATACGCGGGCTAAACTCCGGGCGTTGATGTACCGCTCCCCTGTACCCATCCAGCCGGAGGAAAAGCTGGGGCGCCCCGCCTATTATAATGTTACGGAACAGGTGATCCAGGTACAGAAAGGGTTGAGCGGGGAAGAAATTTTCCACGCGCTGTCCGTTGAACTGGCCCATGTGGAGCTGGAGGGCATGGGATACGAAGAGGGGGAAAGGGCAGTTGCGGCAGCTTATGCCGCCTATATCGTGGAAAAAAGATATGGCATGGCGGAGGCAGGGGACTTCCCCTTCCTGCCGCAATACTTTGAAGGGATGGATACAAAGGAGATTGGGGCGGAATTAAAGAAGATTCGGGATACGGCGGCTGCAATCGCAGAGCGGGTTGACCGGTCCCTGGAGCACCAACAGCAAAAAGCCAAGCCGGAGAGGCAGGACCGCTAGAAGGCAGGGGTGTTTCAAGGTGAAAGAAGGAAAATGGGAAAATTTATTTTTGGTCGCAGGTGCGGTTCCCGTGACCTGGCTGGGACTGGCGGCTGCGCCGGGATGGGAGAAAGGGCTGTTGGGTATCCTTGGCGCTTGGGAAGAGGCTGCCGGGCAGCCTTTTTCCCTGACGGTAAACCGGGACAGCCTGCGCTGCGCCCTGCTGTTTTTGCTGGTTTATGCGGTAGCCTGTGCCGCCTGGCTTTCGTCCAGGGGGCATTATCGGCGCAGGGAGGAATATGGCTCCGCCAGATGGGGGGCGGCCCGTTCGATTAACCGCAAATATGCGGATAAAAAGCTTACCCAAAACCACTTGCTGACAGCATCGGTGCGGATGGGGCTTGACGGACGCAGGCACCGGCGCAACCTCAATACAGTGATATGCGGCGGTAGCGGAGCCGGAAAAACGCGGGGCTACTGCCTGCCTAATGCCCTGTGCGCAAACAGTTCCATGGTGGTCATCGACCCCAAGGGGGAGATTATCCGGTTTGCCGGCAGCTTTCTGGAGAAAGAGGGCTATGAGATAAAGGTGTTGGATTTGATCGATATGGAGCGGTCGCATTGCTACAATCCCTTCTTTTATATCCGTACCGACAACGATGTGCAGCGCCTGGTCAGCAACCTGTTTAAAAGCACAACGCCGAAGCAGAGCGGCGGCAGCCAGGACCCTTTCTGGGATACCTCGGCGCAGATGCTTCTGTCGGCGCTGATCTACTACCTGGTTTACGAAGCGCCGGAGGAAGAGAAAAATTTTGCCATGGTGCTGGAAATGCTGCGCTATGGGGAGGTGCGGGAGGAGGACGAGGAGTACCAGAGCCCCTTAGACGAACTGTTTGAGCGCCTGGAAATGCGGCAGCCGGAGCATATCGCGGTGAAATACTACAAAAACTATCGCTCTGGTTCGGGAAAAACACTAAAATCCATCCAGATTACCCTGGCCGCCAGGCTGGAAAAGTTTAATATCCCTTCGGTGGCAGCCCTGACGATGACGGATGAGCTGGATTTGCCGTCGCTGGGGGAGAGAAAGACCGCGCTGTTTTGCATTTTGCCGGACAACGACAACAGCTTTAACTTTATCATCGGCCTTTTATACCTGAACCTGTTCCAGCAGCTTTTCTACCTGGCAGACCGGAAATACGGCGGAGCCCTGCCGGTGCCGGTCCATGTGCTGATGGACGAGTTTGCCAACGTGCAGCTCCCGGATGATTTTGAGACATTATGCAGCGTAATGCGCTCCCGCAATGTTTATGTCTCCATTGTGCTGCAGGGCATCGGCCAGCTGAAAAAGCTGTTTGAAAAGTCCTGGCAGACGATCTTAGCCAACTGCGATTCGTTTTTATATCTGGGCGGCAACGATGAGGAAAGCCTGAAAGTCGTAAATGGGATGCTGGGAAAGGAGACCATTGATACAAACACCTATGGGAAGACCTCCGGGCGCAGCGGCAGCTATTCGACCAACTACCAATCAACGGGGCGGGAGCTGCTGACTGTAGAGGAAATCCGCAAGCTGGATAATGATTATGCCCTGCTTTTTATCCGGGGAGAAGACCCGGTCAAAGACCGGAAACTGGATGTGAAGCGGCATCCGAATTACCGTTTTACACCGGAGGGAGGAGGACTTCCCTACGAATACGGGAAAGCGGAGCAGGCAAGGGCTACTCTCCGCTTGGTGGGTTATGCGCAGCGGAAGGAAGAAGAGACACAGAATCAGACAGAGGAAGAAGAAAGGAATGTGGAAAGCGATGGATATATTTTGTTTAGCGAAGAAGAGTTGGAAGGTTTATAATAAAAAGAAGAGGAGACAGCCGGATAAAGGAGGACCGGATGGGAAAAAAAGCTTTTTGCTTGTGTATGGGATGTTTGCCCTGCTTTTGCTTATGCCAGGGACAGCCCTGGCGTCGGGAACGAATGACCCGCTGCAGGTGATCGATAACCTGTCGGTCTTTATTTTTGCTTTGGTACGGGCTATCGGCGTAATCTTGCTGGGGTTTGGCATCCTGCAGATTGGCCTATCTTTAAAGGGGCATGACCCGTCCCAGCGTGCCAACGGCTTCATGACCTTTGCCGGCGGGCTGGTCATAACCTTCTGCAAAGAAATCCTGGATCTGATCCTAGCATAAGAAGGGAGGAAACCATGGCGACGGACAACTGGGTGGTGGAAAACCTGGTCAACGCGCTGGAGGACTGGCAGGAAAAGCTGACAGAGATATGGCAGCTTTTGACTACTTCCCCGGAGGCGTTCCGGGGCGGGGGTATCTGGCAGGCGGTAGTAGCCGTGTATGAGGCCCTGACGGCGATCGGGCTTTCCCTTTTGGTTTTATTTTTTGTCATGGGCGTTGTCCGTACCTGCGCGAGCGTGGCAGAGATGAAGCGCCCGGAGCAGGCGGTAAAGCTTTTTATCCGGTTTGCGCTGGCAAAAGCGGCGGTTACTTATGGGATGGATTTAATGCTAGCCGTTATGGAAATCGGGCAGGGGATGGTGAGCCAGGTGCTTAAAGCCGCAGGCGTAAGCGCTGGCTCCGGCGTTACCCTTCCGCAGAGTATTATCACAGCGATTGAGGACTGCGGATTATTGGAATCGATTCCCCTGTGGGTGGTGACGCTCATCTGCAGCCTGGCGATCACGGTGCTGGGCTTTATCCTGATCCTCACGGTATACGGACGGTTTTTTAAAATCTATTTGTATATGGGGCTGTCTCCCGTGGCGTTGTCCGCCTTTGCCGGCCAGCCCTCCCAGAGCGTTGGTTTAAGCTTTTTGAAAGCCTATGCGGGGGTATGCCTGGAAGGGGTTATCATCGCGTTTTCCTGCGTGATCTTCTCCCTTTTTGCTTCTGCCCCGCCCCAGGTGGATGCTTCTGCCTCTGCCGTTACCCAGGTATGGACTTATATCGGCAGCCTGATTTTTGATATGCTGATCCTGGTGGGGACGATCAAGGCGTCCAGCATAATCGTGCGGGAAATGATGGGGCTGTAAAATTTAGCGTTGTTTTTTACGGCCAAAAAGGTTATATTGACAGCAATAGGAAACATGAGATTATGGACAAAAACAGAAGGGATGTTATGGGATTATGGATAAGCAGGACTATGAAAAAAAGCAGGCTGCCATTATCTTGGCGAATGAATTAGCAAAAGGAAAAAAATCCGGAGAGGAAAAAGGATGGCTCCCATCGGATGATGTGAAGAATTCTTTTATAGAAAAGCAACGGGAAGGATAAAGTTTACTATGCTCCAGAGGCACGAAATAGATTGGGCGATGTTAAACGAGTTCGTGAGTGGAATGATAGATGTTCTTGGTGACGCTGTGGAGGAAATTGTTTTATACGGCTCTGTGGCGAAAGGGACAAACACGGAAGAATCTGATATTGATATTGCCTTATTGATAAAACTCCCATTGAATAAAGAACTGGAAGAGCAACTATCTGATTTCGTTGTTGATATGAATTTGAAATATGATACGGTGTTTTCTGTAATTGATATCGATTATCGGAACTTTAAAAAGTGGGAATCGGCATTGCCTTTTTACCGTAATGTAAAACAGGAGGGAATCGTATTATGGAAATCAAAATGAATAAGGACATCCGGGAATATAAGGAGTCCATTTTTTTCGGTCTGTCGATGCGGCAGACCTTTTTTTCTGCCCTGGCCTGCTCGGCAGCGGTGGTATGTTACTTTGTTTTAAAGCCTTATCTGGGGGTGGAGCTTACCAGCTGGGTCTGCATCCTGGCGGCCTTGCCCTGCGCTGTACTTGGCTTTATCACGTATAACGGAATGCCTGCGGAGCGGTTTTTACTGGCCTGGTTCCGCTCCCAGGTACTGATGCCGCGGCACTTGACCTTCCGGGCAGAAAACCTATATGAAAACCTATGCATAAAGAAAACAGAAAAACAGGGAAAAGACCATAGGAAAGAAATCTCTCTCGAAGAGCTGGAGCGTATGGTGCGGGAGATGGATGAAAATACGATGCTCTATGTGACGTTTGACAAGGAAGGAGAAGAGAAAGCGCATGACTGACGAGAGGGACAACCCGTTTGCATTAAAGCTGGTTTCGGTACGGCTGGTGTCCGATGGGGCCATTTTATCCCATACGCAGGTGACATCTCCGGAAAGCGCCATCCAGGCACTCGGCAGCGTATTAAAGGATATGGACCGGGAAAACATATGCGTGATCAATCTGAAAACAAACGGCGTTCCGATCAATGCATCAATCGTTTCCGTAGGGGTATTAACCCATGCGCTCGTAGAACCCAGGGAAATGCTGAAAGCCACCATTCTCTCCAATGCGGCCTCCATCATTTTGATGCATAACCATCCAAGCGGCAATGTGGAGCCGTCCGAGGAAGATATCCAAATGACGAGACGGATGGAACGGGTGTGCCAGATGATGGGGATTGCCCTTCTGGACCATGTCATCGTGGGGCCCAAGACGGGAGAGGAGCCGGTACGGTACAGCAGCCTGCGGGAACGGGGATATATGTCGGATATTTCAGAATCCTTAAAGCCCCAGCTGGGGGAGAAGAAAAAACGGAGGAGAAAAGACCGGGCACGATGATTGGACGAAAGAGGAGAATAGCAAAATGAAAACATTGGATATGGTATTGCGGCGTGACCGGGAACGGTTCCGGGTGCCCCGCAGCGTCCAGCAGATTATCCCGGTGCGGCGAATTTGGCCCTCCGGGATATTTCAGGTTGGAGCGCAGAAATACAGCAGGACCTTTCGGTTCAGCGATATCAACTATGCCCTGGCGGGAAAAGAAGAAAAGGAGGCGATGGCCTCCCAGTACATGGACTTGCTGAATTCTTTGGAGATCGGCGCGACGACCAAGATCACGGTCAGTAACCGGCGGCGCAACCGCCAGGATTTTGAAAAAAACATCCTGATTCCTTTGAAAAAGGATGGCTTGGATGCGTACCGGAAGGAATTTAACGAAATACTTCTGGAGAAAGCCTGTGGGGGAAACGGCATGGTGCAGGAAAAGTATCTTACTGTCTCTACTTTCCAGAAAAACGAAACGGAGGCGAAACGCTTTTTTGACCGCATCGAACCGGAACTGCGGGCTGGGTTCAGCCGCTTGGGGGCAAGCTTTCAGGGGCTTTCGGCCGAGGAGAGACTGCAGGGGCTTCATGACTTTTACCGCGCCGGAGAGGAGGATTTCTATGCGTTTGACTTGAAAGCGGCCATGAGGCGGGGGCACGATTTCCGGGATTATATTTGCCCGGACAGTTTTGAGAACGGAGAGGACTATTTTCGCCTGGGGAGCCGGTACGGGCGCGTGCTGTTTTTAAAGGATTATGCCTCTTATATCAAAGACCGGATCGTATCCGATCTGACCGGGCTTGACCGGGATATGATGCTCAGTATCGATATGATCCCCATCCCCACCGATGAAGCTGTGCGGGAGGTGGAAACCCGTTTGTTGGGCGTAGAGACCAATATCACAAACTGGCAGCGGAGGCAGAATATCAATCAGAATTTTTCCGCAACCATACCCTATGATATGGAGCAGCAGAGGGAGGAGGCGAAGGGATTCCTGGACGATCTGACCGCCAGGGACCAGCGGATGTTCCTGGTGGTGATCACCCTGGTGCATACGGCGGATACAAAAGAGCAGTTAAACGAGGACACAAAAGCCCTCTTGTCGGTAGCGAGAGGGAGCCATCTGTGCCAGCTGGGCGTGCTCCGGTATCAGCAGTGGGATGGGCTGAATACGGCCCTTCCGCTGGGAATCCGGCGGATTGACGCCATGCGGACGATGACAACCGAAAACCTGTCCGCCTTTATCCCCTTCCAGGTGCAGGAGGTATTTGATGCAAAAGGGCTTTATATGGGTGAAAATGCCATGTCGCATAACCTTCTCCTGTGCGATAAGTCAAAGTTGATGAATCCGAATTCCTTTATCCTGGGCGTGCCTGGGGCAGGTAAATCTTTTTTGGCGAAGCAGCAGATCGTCTATCTGGCGCTGAGTACGGAGGACGATATCCTGGTTTGCGACCCGGAAGGGGAGTATGGGATCGTAAAAGAGCTGGGAGGGGAACAGATCGATATTTATGCCGGCAGCCCCCATCACATCAATGCATTGGACATGGTGGAGGGGTACGGGGAGGGAAGTGATTCCCTGGCGGATAAATCCGAGTTCGTCCTTTCTCTTTTTGAACAGCTGGATAAAAAAGGCATCCGGGCCAGGGAGAGAAGCCTGATCGACCGATGCCTGGGGGCTGTCTATGAAGAATACAAAGCCGGAGGGGAAGTCCCGACTTTAAGTAGCCTTAGAGGCATGCTTTTGCGGCAGGACGAGCCGGAGGCGCGGGACCTGGCCCTTGACCTGGAGCTGTTTACCGGCGGGAGCCTGGATGTATTTGCTCATCCTACCAATGTGGACACCAGCAACCGGATGATCGTGTACAATATCCAAAGGTTGGGAAAGCAGCTAAAAACAATGGGACTTCTGGTCATTACCGATGCGATTTTAAACCGGGTCACGCAGAACTGGCAGAAAGGGAAAAGGACGCACATTTTTATCGACGAATTCCATGTCGTTTTTGAAAATGAAATCAGCGGGGCTTTTTTTAATTCCGCCTGGCGACGGTTCCGCAAGAGGAACGCCTATCCGACCGCCCTGACGCAAAACGTGGAATTTTTACTGGATTCCGTGTTGGCCAGTACGATGCTATCGAACTCAGAGCATATTGTCATGCTCAACCAGGCACCCCGCGACCGGCAGCGGCTGGCGGAGCTCCTTGCTATTTCAGAGGAGCAGCTGGGCTATATCACCAATGCGGAGCCGGGCAGCGGGCTTTTGCGTTATGGCGGGACGCTGATCCCTTTTGTCAATCGTTTCCCGAAGGGGAAAATCTATGACCAGATCACCACGAAGCCGGGAGAAGGAGGGAAATTTACATGAGGCCAGTACGTTTTGCCGACACGGAGCACGAGACTTTTTTCGTTTCCATGATGAAGCGGGCAGGCGTTTATGACAGCTACCACAAGGCCCTTTTCTATACGCTGGGGATATGCCCGGATACGAGAGAACACATGGGCGACCTATTTGACTTCAAGGAACAGCTGATCAAACCGGAGGGCCTTTCCAAAGGCTGGCAGACCGGAGGCAGCCGCCGCGTGACGCGGTTGGCCTTTAACCTCTGGAATGGCTGGAGGGAGGAAGGGGCGGAGGGTTTTTCCACGCCTTATGAACTGTTCGACTGTGATTTTGCGCCCTATTTCCTGGAGGCAATCCGCATAAAATATCCGGATTACTGCCGGGAAGTGCGGGAGGGCAGCAGAGAGAAGCAACGTTGAAAAATAGTGAGGGAAGATGGAGAAAAAAACAAAAAGCGAGGGTGGCCCAAACTTGCAATATGGCTGAAAGTGTGGTAGAGAGCTAATGGAAGATTTCCGCACCACAGAGCCGGAGGAGATGCATTATAGGTTGCTGGCAGATGAAGTAAGTTACTATAAACGCGATCAGAAGGGAGTTGAGATTATGTGCCGTGCATTTGAGGAAGTTCGTCAGGAAGGAAGAGCAGAGCAGGCTGAAGAGACCGCCTTGACTATGCTTCGCGCTGGGGAGCCGATTGAAAAGATCATAGCTTATACTGGTTTGACCAGGGCAGAAATAGAGAAACTTTGTGTTGACCAGGGAGCATAATATGGCAAGAAGCAGGCCATTTGAGGAAGTTTACCAGGAAGGGTACGCAGCAGAAATAAAAACATGTGAAAAATAGCATATGGAATAGCATTGCAGCAGAAGATGCCGGAATCGGAAAGGGTTCCGGTATTTTTTTATGCTTTTTGAGGTGGGGAAGATGCGAAAGAAAATAAATTGGGAACGTTTTTGGAGACAGTCCATGGTAGTGTGCCTGGTGGGATTTCTGGTAAGCGCAATTTTCCTGGCGCTTTACCTGGACGCCGGGCGGAGGGAGCAAGAGACCTTTGACCAGCTCGCTTTTATGGTGGAGGCAGCTGCAAAAGAAGATGACCAGGAGAAAGAAGGAGAGGAAGTCCAGAAGCTGGAAGATAAAGACGCAGACGAAGCGGCTGGCGCAGCGCGCCTGCAGCAGTACGCGGAGATCTATACGCTGAATCCGGACTTGGTTGGATGGATTCAGATCGAGGGGACAGGGATTAACTATCCCGTCATGCAGTCCATCGAGGAACCAGATTATTATCTGCACAGAGACTTCTATGGAGATTACAGCCGTTCAGGTGTCCCTTATCTGGAAGAAGAGTGTGACCTGGCACTTCCCAGCGACAACCTTCTGGTCTACGGGCATTATCTACGGAATGGAACGATGTTTACGGACCTTGAGGGGTATCGAGAGGAAAAATTTTACCGAGAACATCCGTCCATTCGGTTTGATACGCTGGAGGAAATCGGAACCTATCAGATTATCGCTGTGTTCCGGACTGTGGTATACAGCGACGGGCCGGAGGCTTTTCCTTACTATGAGTATATTGATATGACGCAGGAGCAGTTCCAGGAATATGTTGATTGTTGTAAAGAGTTGTCCTTTTACGATACGGGGGAGACGGCGGAATCTGGCGATCAGCTGCTTACCTTGTCTACCTGTGATTTTTCCATTGAAAACGGACGGTTGGTTGTGGTGGCAAGAAAAGTGACAGAAAATGAGGCGGAATAATGACAATCCGGAGAAAAGAAAGGGAGAGGCGGCGCAGGATTAAAGACAGGAGGCCTGCCCGCCGGGCAGAAAAACGAAGAAATAAAAAAGGAAAACACGATAAGAGATTATCGGGCGGGTACGGAAGAAAACAGCGGGAAGAAAGGAATCTGGAGGAAGGGGGACAGAGGGGAAAAGACCCGACAAGGACGCCCCTCTTTTACCTTCAGCATGGAAAAAGGATCAGCCGAAACATGGGACGCCTGAAAGAATCCGACGAATCTTTAAGGGAGGAAAATAAGAGACCTGAGAAGGAAACTGTCGAGGTACAGGCCGCAGAAAAAGTATATCGGTCCAGAACATGGCTGGCAGGAACAGGGCTGCGGCAGATCGGTAAAGGCGGAATAAAAGGAACCCGGCGAATCCGTCAAAAACGGGAGACGGAGGCAAGCAGTAAAGCGGCCCGTTCGGAGAAGCCATTTAAAACAGAAGCGGAAAGAAAACCGGAGCCAGTGCGCCCTGGAAAAGAGGGGCGGGAGGTCAGCCGGATAAGGAGGTACGGGCGCGGAGATTCTGTCGGGGAGCCAGCAAAGAGAAAATGGATGCAGCAGCTGCAGAAACAGAAAAACAGTCAGAGGAAGGAAATGCAGCGGAGGGCAGTCAGGCAGGCTGCCCGACAAGCGGCAAAGGGGGCGCAGAAGATAGGGGTACTGGCCATGGCAGCATTGGGCGGCGGCGGGGTTATTATCGCGCTCCTTTGCGCAGTAGGAGTCTTGCTGGCGTCACCCTTCGGCATTTTCTTTGGAGGAGGGGATTCCGGTCATTTAATGTCGGTGACGGAGGCGGTACAGCTGATCAATGAAGAGTTTGCTGCGGATGTTTCTGCCGTAACAGCGGGAGGGGTATATGACCAGATCATAATCTACAGCCAGGATGGCACGGCGCGGATCGCAAACTGGCCGGATATCCTGACCGTGTATGCGGTGCGGGTAGGGAGCGAGAGGGAAATCGCGCAGATGGATGCGGAGCGAGTGGCCCTGTTGCGGGAGGTGGCTGAGGATATGACGGGAATCGATGCAGAAATGAAAACGCAGGAGGAATCAGAGACGGAGACGGAAACATCGGAAGAAGGAGAGACAGATGCCGCACAAGAATCCCAGGAAGAAAGCGCGGCCGAAACGGAACCGATTAAAACCGGGCGGATCATCCTTCACTTAACAGTATGGACGAAAACCGTGGAGGAGATGGCCGAGCAGTATTCCTTTAGTATTTGGCAGAGAAATTTGCTGGCGGATTTGCTGAAACCGGAATACCAGGAAATGCTTGTGGCATTGGCTGGAAGTTATGGGGATGTTTCCATCCCAGATTCAGAGGGGATTCTGGATGGGCTCCCTGCCGATCTGGATGCTGGCAGGAAAAGCGTTGTGCTAACGACATATTCGCTAGTAGGGAAGGTTGGATATTTCTGGGGTGGGAAATCCTATGTGAAGGGATGGGATAACCGCTGGGGAACGCCAACACGGGTGACGGCGGCAGGCAGCGAGAGTACAGGAACCATACGCCCTTATGGCCTGGACTGTTCCGGCTATGTGGGCTGGGTGTTCTATAATGCCCTGGATTACCGCTGCACCCAGGGGGCGGCCAGCCAGTACCGCGAATGGTGTACAAAGATCGGCTGGGAACAGCTGCAGCCGGGAGACCTGGTCTTTTATGCGGATTTGTCCCATGTGGGGATTGTTGTACAGAACGCAGGAGGAGTTTTGACAATCGCGCAGTGCGGGGATGCAGGAGTGGGTATTGTAACACAGGCAGGGCAAAACGGAGGGAAGTTCCGGCTGGCGGGGAGGCCGTCCGTATGGGGATGAAATTTGCACATTTCCCAGAAAGTTCTCTATGTGGTATGCTTGGAGGCAAGGAACACAGGGACAAAGGAATATGGATGGGAGAACAGAATGAGCCGGGAAGAAAAATTGTTTTTGCTGAAGCTGGTGGATGGAAATATGGGTATTTTTGATGAGAATTTTTCCGATGCAGACATTGAAGAAGCCGAGGGGGAGCGTATGGCCGTTATGGAGCAGATAAGCAGTCTGCTGCCGGAAAAGGGAAGGTGGAAGATCATGGACCAACTGGAGGGAGCAATTTTGAATGAAAGAGGAGAGGCCTGCCGCTTGGCCTATGTGCTGGGGATGCAGATGGGGGCAAGACTGGTAAGAGCGCTTAACGCTGATTCGCTTTTAACATTTCATTCATGATACCGTCGATGGAGTCCTGCTGCGATAGGGTGAGGGCGCGGTAGCATTTAATATGGGCTAATTCCTTGGCGGAAGGATAGATGGCATCGGAATCGGATTCATTAAAGAACTCAGAGTAGGTGCATCCTAATGCATCTAAAATTTTCCCCAGGCTGCTTAGATTGGGGAGGGTTTTTCCTCTCTCATAGTTTCCCAGCTACGTCTCAGAAAGACCTGTCTTTTTGGACAGGCTATATCGGGATAAACCAGAATGCATACGCAGATCACATAGGCGGCTAGCGATATTCATAAGAGCTCCTTCTTATAAATCCAATACTGTAATTCTATTATGGTATGTAGGGAAGAAAAAAATAATAAAAAATAATAGTTGTTATTGCTGAATAATTATTATAGTATTGGGATATGAGACCGTAAAACAGGTGCCAGAAGAAGTCGAAAAAATTTTTTGAGGTCAAAATTCAATCGTTTGAGGCCATGCCATTGCAATGATTGGAAAAACATGTTATAAAAGGAACATAGCTTCAAGAATCTATCTTCTTTTGGCATTGTCATGGTATGCAAAGTTTAGGGGGAAAGCGTAAATGATAGCTATAAGAAGAGATGAGGTTGAAGCTACGAAATTAGCAGTGAATCGGTTGGATTTCCATAACTTATATCCTTCCAAGACGTTGATCCGAAGTATAGAATATCTTTTGGAACAAAATAGTGTTTCGGGGGACAAGAGGTATTTAGAAGCAGGGTTGGCAAGGCTGCAGGCTTTTTTGGAACTGGGGTTCTGCTATGATGACGGGGAGAGTGTCTTTTCGGAATTGTTGTCACGACTAGGCACGGACAAAAAGGAGCAATTTCCGCTGCGGGCATATAATGCCAGGAAAATTCCTCTTACAAGGGCGCAAATCAGCGGAGTGATTGACCGCTGGAGCCCGTCAAAATATCATACGATGTCAAAGACAGCCTTGGTTGAGGATATTTTCCAAAAGGCAAGTGAAAAACAGTTGGGAGTTTATGAATATCATAGCAATGCGAATCCGAAGGGAAGAGCGATCGATCGTGTTTATATTCTCTATGTAGAAGAAGAGGCAAGTTATTTGTATAATGACAGCCTTGAGAGGTACTATATTTTTGAGAATACCTGAGGAGAAAAGCCAGTATGAAAATTGCGATTGTAGATGATGAAGAAAAGTATTTAGACAGAATAGAGAAAAGCGTAGGGGATTTTTTTCAAAAGAAAAACGAACCGGTCGAAATATCCAGGTACACATCCGGAAAGGTTTTGTTGACGGCGCTTACGAAAGACGAATATTATGATGCATATTTTCTGGATGTTGAAATGGCTGATTTAAATGGGGTGGAGTTGGCAAAAAAGATACGCGAATTTCAGAAAAATGCTAAGATTGTCCTGGTTACTTCGTTCCCCAAGTATATGATGGATGGATACAAAATTCATGCGTACTACTTTGTTTTAAAAAATGATTATCAGACGGAAATTCCGGAAGTGTTAGAAATGATCTGGGACGAGATGCGGGCGGAGAAAGAAGCGAACCATGAAGACTGCTATATCATCCAGAACAATAATTTTGCTCAGAGTATTCGCTTTGATAAGATTGTATGGATTACAAAGGAAAAGAAGTATATTGTATTTCACTGCGCCGGGGACAGTAAGGATAGAAGTGAATTTCAGGAATTCAAGGAACGAAAAACGTTGGAGCAGATTTACAGTCAACTTCCGGCCCAATACTTTATTTACATCAACAAAGGCTGCATCATAAATATGTCTTATGTATATAGCCAGAAAAGCCTGGAGATTGTTCTTAAAGCTGGCAGCAAAGAATATGTCTGCGAAATAAGCCAGCGTATGAGTCCCCAGGTCAAACGGGCATTGGCTGAGTATTGGAAGAAATGATGAGAGACGTTTTTTACTATGGATGCAATATGCTTTTTATATCCGCCAAGGTTATAGCGACCCTTATGGTTGCATCGGCCATGTTTCAGCCGAAAACGGAGAAAATAACACGAGCTGTGTGGTGGGTAGCGGCTGTGATAATCATTGCGGGGGCGGATGTTGCCAATCAAATTATCACAGATAGTTTGTTTTCCAATACCTTGATGTTTGTGGAGATTTTATTTCTTTGGCTGGTGATAGCTGGACTGTATCAATGCCGTTTGGGACAGGCAGGGATTGTTGTCTGGTTCTTGTGGCTATGGCAGGCAATGTTGGATTTTTTCTTGCAGTCACTTTATTATATGGTGATGCAAAATCAGGAGTTTGTCAGAGCCCTGCTTCTCGTCGTGGGTTTTGTGCGAGGAATTTATCTATTACTGTGGGCCGGTCTGCTTCTCTGGGCCGGGAAAATGCTGAAGGCGTGGATTCATCAACGATACAGTGGTTTTCATAGAAAGTGGTATAGCTTTTACTGCATTCTTCCAGCTTTCATTATGATTATGGCATATTTTCAACGAATATACAGGCAGGATTATACCGAAGAGATGATGTTATACTGGTGTATTTTCCTGCTGGGATCAATGTCAGCAGCGCTTTCTACGATTGTATACAGAATACGAAAACAGGCGGAAACACAGATGTTGCTGCAAAGAACTAGGCTGGATCTTCTGCAGAAAAATTATCAGATGCTATTGGAGGAGGATCGGCAAAAAGCCATTCTGCTGCATGATTTAAACCGATGTAATGCAACAATCCGCCAGATTGTCTTTTCGGATGAAGGGGTGGCGCAGGAACTGCTTTTACATACATCTGAAAAGATAACACAGATATTGGAGCAAAACAGGAGAAAGAAGACTTCCAATCATCCGCTGCTTGACCTGATTTTGAATCAAAAGAGGGAAGAGGCCGAAAAGGAAGGGATCACTGTCCAATATTTTTGCGAGGATATGAGCGGGTTTCAAATGTCGGATATGGACATTTGCGCTTTGTTCGTTAATCTTTTGGACAATGCGATTGAGGCGAACAAAAAGCTGCCGCGGGAGAAAGAACGCTATATTTTCTTTAAGGCAAAAAGAAAAGGAAAGATGGCGATATTGGAGGCATCCAATCCTTTTGATGGAGTCGTTCACTATGAAAAGGAGGGAGTCCTAGAGACAACGAAAGAAGATAAAAAATATCACGGATACGGAGTACAAAGCATCCGCCAGACTGTTGAAAAATACCGTGGTTATATGGAAATAAAAACAGAAGACAATATATTTGAGATAGTGATGTATCTGGAAACATTTGAGGATGAGTAAAAAATGATATATTTTAAATTTTAGGAGGTAAGAGATGAACAGAGCAGAAATGAGAAAAAGAGAAAGAAGACAAAGCACAGTTGCCGGAGATCTGGAAAGGGAGATATCGGAGGTAAAAAAAATGTCGCATGACAAAGCAAATGAATTATATACATTTTCTGTAACTTGTGGAGAATTTTTTACAATTTTTTGTTGCTGACTGTAATAAAGTGAGGAAGGTAGAAATACCTTCTTCATTTTTGCATAAGGGAGATGAAGGGGAGAAATGGCGAATCTAGCTGAGAATACATCTGAAGATAAGAAAATGCATACTGTTGATTTCGATTCGGTTTTTGACAGCTATTACGTACAATTATGGAAATTCTTCTGTGAGACAATTAAGAAGGACATAGGTGGCGAAATACCAGAGCTTGCATCGGAATTCCGGAATGCTTTTATTGCACAAATGAGGCAGATCACATTGCGTGTATGTATTTTTGAAATGCATATCTGCGAGAAGTGCGGTGAGCTTCAGGGGAACAGCGCTGAGGCCAGATATCAATATTACCTGGAGGAATACCTACAGAATCCGGAATATCTGCAGGAAATATATGAGGAATATCCTCTGATGTATCAGGCAGTGTGTCGAGTGATTGATAACTCTGTGCGGAATATTCGGGAGCTTTTGGAGCGATTCGATTCGGACAGGGAACAGATCAACCAAAGCTTCTTTGCAAAGAATCTTTGTCGGAAAATCCGGTGGATTGGAGGTGGGACGTCGGACAGCCACCAAAATGGCCATAGGGTCTATATTCTGGAATTAGATAATGGAGAAAAACTGGTGTACAAGCCCAGAAGCCTTGCTATCGATCAAGCCTACCGTGAATTTGCAGCCTGGGTTTTTGCAGGGGCAGAAACATCTTTTTATTGGAATAATGTATTGGACAAGGGTGAATATGGTTGGTGCGACTGGGTAGAGCTAAAGCCTTGCGATTCCCGAGCGGAATTGCAGAGATATTATCGGAGGAATGGCATTCTTCTTTGCGTCAGTTATCTTTTGGGGTCGGAAGATATCCATTATGAAAATCTAATTGCCTGTGGAGAATATCCGGTTATTATCGATCTGGAGATGGCAGTGGGCAGCAGTACAATAGATAATATTCGGGTGCAGAGAAATCGGACGGAAACGGAACGCATTTTTTTGGAATCTGTCTTGCAGAAAGGGCTTCTCCCGCTCTACACATGGAACGAAAAGGGAGAAGGCGTAAATGTGGGAACGATAAATGGCAGGGGCGGTCAGCTGTTGCCGGTGGTTGTCCCCGCAGTTGCAGAGCCAGGGACTACAAATATGCATATAGAGTATCGTCGTCCGGCATTGAGCGAAGGGAAAAATTTGGCAACGCTAAAGGGCGTGTTTATTGAACCGAACGAATTCTTGACAGAGATAGAGGAAGGATTCCAAACCACTTATCGTTTTCTGCTGCAAAATAAAGAGGAAACGGACAAGAGGCTGAACGCGTTTCGACAGGCCAAAATAAGATATTTGGTGAGGGACACCCAGCAGTACGGCATGCTTTTATCACTTTCCTATTATCCGGATTGCCTGACAAGCGAGGCAGAGCGGAGGCGGGTGTGGGAAAAATGGTTTGCGGACGAAAATAAGGGGAATTCGGAAATAGAACGGTGGATTCAAAAGCAAGAGATGGCGGAGTGGGAACGGAATGATATTCCTTACTTTTATTATGAGGCTGGAGGAAGGGATTTATACAGTGGTACAGGAGAGTCATGGAAGGACTTTTTTTCAGCGCCGGCGCTTTCTGGGGTAAAGAACCGTTTATCGCGTATGTCGGAAGAGGATTTACAAAGGCAGGGTAAACTGATTCGGGCAGCGCTTTTGATGGGGACGAAAAAATGGAATAATCCGGATTTTGAAATGAGAATGCTGACAGATGAAAAAGTTAGCAGTGTAGAAATGTCGAAATTGGAAAAGGAGCTGGAGGAAAAAGGAATTGCTGCGGCGGAAAAAATCGGAGATTTGCTGTTAGAAGAGGCTATATGGTCGGAAAATAAGCAGACAGTTGGATGGATCAGTATTATAGTGGCTGGATATCGGGAACGGAGTTATCTGATTCGCCCCATGGGCTATTACCTGTATGATGGATTGGCGGGAGTAGCCCTGTTCTTTGCTGCATTGGAAAAGAAAACGAATAAGACACGGTATCGGGAAATGAAAAAGGTGCTGATACAAATGCTGTTTGCTTATACAGACGAACTGTATTCGATGCCAAAAACAGAGGCGCGGCCTAGCGGTGCCTACTCTGGCGAGGCATCGATTGCTTTTGCCTATTTGCTGTTGTACGCGCTGGAAAAAGACCAAGAGTATCTTACATATTTATATCGGCAGTGCAAAAGTGCTTCTTTTTATCTGGCGGACGATACAAATTATGATGTACTGGAGGGGAATGCCGGGGCGGTTCTCGTGTTTCTGGCAGCATATAAGCTGACAGAAAGAGAAGATTATCTGGAATGGGCTAGGAATGCAGGGAATTTTTTGCTCGAAGCGGCTGAAGTAGATGAAAAAGGAATGTACTGGAGGAATGGTTCGACAGAAACGCCGCTGACAGGATTCGCCCATGGCAGCGCAGGCATCATGCTGGCACTGACGAGGCTGGGATATGAAACAGGTGAGAACAAATATCAGGAGGCGGCATATCGGACATATTTGTGGGAAGAACGTTATTATCAGGCGGATAAAGGAGACTGGGCCGATTTAAGAAGTGAGGAGCTGCAAAGACAGGAGATTCAAAGTATGGCATGGTGCCATGGTTGGGGCGGTATCGTTATGGCTCGGCTTGCTGCATTGCTTTATGCGAAAGGAAAATGGAAAAAGATATTGGAGGACAGCCTTGAAAGATTTTTTAATGAAAAGAAAGCTTATTATATTGATCGAAGTAAATGCTGCCTGTGCCATGGAATGATGGGAAATGCGGCCATTTTTTATGGAGTGGGGAGGAAACGTGAAGCTTTATATTGGAAAAATGAGGTGATTCGTAAAATTTCCCAGGAAACTGAAGATTTTCAGGAGCGTTTAGAGCTACAGGAATGTGAAAATTTTGGAGTAATGGGAGGAATCGCAGGGATTGGCTACGGCTGTCTTGTAAATATAAATAATATATTGACGCTCATAAATGTATACACAATTTAATAAAAAACATTAAAAAGTCTAAGAGGTCAAAATCTAATCGTTTGAGGTCAAGCTATTGAAAGAATATAATTTTTGAGATATAGTAAAAATGTAATCAATGATGTCAGGGTTACACCTATTTTGAGAATAAAAACAGAAAATCTTTTTATTCTTGATAATGGTAACTGGTTGGAAAAGGAGAAGGAAAGGAGAAAAGTGCAAATGAGGAAAAAGAAAATGATTACGAAAAAGTAATCACATTGACTCTGTGCATGATGATGTTGTTATCTGCAGCTATAGTTGCCGAAGCATCTACGCTTGCTACTAACGATACATTACATGGTTTTCACTTTGTCTTAACAGGTGGTGGAGAAAAAAAGTCGAGCAACGAGGAGATTAAGCTCAATACAAATGACTGGTCTACTGTGCAGACAACATCATTTAGCAATACTACTGAATGGCCATTGTATTTCCGTATACGCTCAGGAACCAACGATACGGCAGCCACTGGACTTTATAATATATGGGACGTTGGAACAGAACTTGCCTGGTATTTGGATGATACATATGGCTTGTACAACTATCCATACTATATTAGAATCCAGACAGATTCTACGTCTTCAGAACTGCGTTGGGCAATTGCAGAGGGAAAATGGCAACCGTAATTAGTATGTTTTAAGCGAAAGATGGAGATGTTCTGGCAAAGCTAGTTCTTCCGGAACATCTCCATCTTTTTAAAAAGTAGAGGAGAGTGGAAAATGAAAAGGAAAAGGATCTTTGCGATATTATTTGGATTCACTGTGATTTTTTTGGCCGGATGTACTAGCAATATGCAATTAACGGAGGAAAATACAGCGTCTGCAGAAATTACTGAAGATGAAACAGAACGGATAAATGAAGGGACAGGCTTAGAAGAAACAATCTCAGATAGGGAAGACGCTGTTTATGGAAAGTATAAAATAGAGCAAGGAACGGTAGACATAGATGCTTTTTTAAATGCTCTGTTTGCTGAACAGCCGGAACTGATACAAAGCGTACAGATGAAAACGGTAGAGGCAGATGGAGGAAATAGTACGGAATACAGTGTAAACGAGGGGAAGGTTGCGCATAGGTGGCTTGTTGGCAGCGGCGATCTATTGTACAGCAATGACAAGGAGATAACATCCACAGACCCTGAAACGGCAATGGCGGCAGCAGAAAAATTTGTAGATGCCTTGGGATGGGAACTTTCAGAGAACCCAACCATAACAGAAAGCGGAGGTATATATCGATTTGTTTATCCGTTTTTGTCTAAAAATGTGGAATTGATGGGGAATATATCGGTTGACCTGGCTCCCGGCAATGATGAGGCTCCTCTGATGGAAGGAGCATATGTAATGATAGATGTGGGAGGGAATGGCATTAGCAGCATACAGGTAAATGCGATGCCCCAGATTATAGAAACACTGGAAAGCTATAGTTCATCTGAGGATTTTATCGGAGACGTGCAGGCAGAGGAAATAACGAAAGAATATTGGCAGGCATTTCATGCGGATACGGATTTCCTTGTAGAATTTGACCAGGTAGAAACCAAAATAATATATATGCCATTCCGGGAAACGGATGAGAGCCTTAGCTTGATCCCGGTTTATGAGGTTATAACAGAGGGCTCCATCTTGACGGAAGAGGATCGGATGCTGGTACTTATAGATGCACTGACAGGATATGTTTATACGCAGAGCTTTGCAGAATAGAGGGAATGCCATGTTTTCCTATTATATGAAAAGGATTTACAGCAGTGCGGTATTTTGGGGCTGTGCCGTATTGCTTGCAATCGTGATGGTCGTGGGGTGTTATTGGGATTTGTCGTTTGCAAGAAGATCCGTGCAGCCAGTCCTTTACTGCTTTCTGGTTACCAATACGGTTGGAATTTCCCATGCCCTGGCGCCGATTGTCACAGCAGCACCTTTTTTATATTTCTATGTGGAAGAGATAGAGAAAAAGGCTGTCTATTATCAGATGATACGCAGCAGCAGGAAAGCGTATTTTGGCGGACAGATTGCTGCGGCTTTGTTGTCGGCAGCTTCTGCCATAATTGCAGCATTGGTGCTTTTTACGGGGGTTTGCCTGGCTTTTGGAGCAAATTGGGGGGTGAATCCTCCATTGGCATCTTATTTCCGCGGAGCATTTTTTGAGGATTTGATGAACCGGAATGGGTTTATGCTCTATTTGATCTATGTAGGGGCCATGGTGCTTTATTGCCTGCCGTGGACACTGTTTGGGATGCTGACCTCATTCTTTACGCGGAACAAATATATGATCATAGCGATGCCCTATATCTCCTTTATGGTCTTGTCTTATCTGACAGAATTACTGTCCGTAATGTGGCTGAATCCAGGAATGACTTTATTAAAAGCAAAAATGGTCAGGGAGGCATATGGAGGAGTGCCGTTTGCCTTGGTTTACAATATAACTTTGGCAGGGGGGCTGGCGGTAATTTATTTTATTGCTTCTCAAAGGAGAATACGCCATGAAGGACTTTAAAGAAGCATTGCATTATTCTATGGTCTTATTGAGGGATGAATTAAAAAATATTACATTATATGCATTCTTAATGGTTGTCCTTTGCGTCTTGCTGTATCTTTTTGGAGGAGTACGGGGCTATTTGTTGGAAAACGGAGAGCGGATGAATCTGTGGGAAATATATATCTGGTTTTTATCTACCCGACAGTCGCAGCTCATCTATCTTTTGGGGATCCTCTTCCTGGTGGGCCGAATCATGAACTATCATCCGGGTATGTCCTATTATCTGCTGCGAATGTCCAGGCACAGCTGGATTTCCAGCCAAATATGGCTCATGCTTTTCAATGTCCTGGCTTTTAATATCTTTTTGTTGCTGTGCTTCTTCCTTGCCTGCGGCGGCCAGGTAACGTTGGTGGGGGAGTGGAGCCAGGCATCGCTAAGGGCATCTCAGTTTTCTGTAGAAATAATTGGAATGAAGCCGGTAATCGGCGTTTCGTTTGGCCTTTTGCAGCATGATCCAAACGGGATAGGAGCCCTGACTTTTTTGCTGTCTCTTTTGATTGGGAATTTTACGGGTTCCTTCATGCTTTTGTTCTATTTGAAAAAGCAGCCTGCTTATGGAGGGATCGGTATATTAGGCTTTTGGTTTTTAGATATTATTATTGAGTCGGAGACATATTTGCGATTTTTGCGTTATGTCTCGCCCTATGGGCTTTCGAGAGTAGCCCGTTCCTCTCTGAATTATGGCGATACATCGGTATTATATGCGGTCCTGTTTTTGCTTTGTATGAATCTGCTTTTATCTAAATGGGCGTGTTACGCGAGCTATCATATAGATTTTGACAAAATGGAGTAAGCCTATGGATGTCTTGATCTTGGGGTTTTATTCGGATATGAACCGGCACAGCCTGGCGGAAGTGTATTTATATTTGTTGGTTTTTGGCATAATGACGCTTCTGATGGGAAGGTATTTGGAACAACGCAGAGCAGGCAATAGTTACCTGCGGTTGATCCGTTTTAAAAAAGAGTCGGTGTGGTGGCGTCGGCTGGCTATGGGAGTATTGGCGGGCAGCATTATGGAAACGGCGCTGCTCTTTATTCTATGTTTTGGGCTGGAGAAAGCCACCGGGTATGAAATAGGAGCGGAAAACTGGCATTTATCCTATTTGCTGTGGGCGACAAGCTTTTTGACGTTGAGTTTGTTCCAAATGATCATGATTCAATGGGGAAACGGATATAAATGGAGTTTTCTGCTGGTTCTGTTGATAACAGGAATATCTATTTATGCCTGGAAGATGCCAGGGAGCGTATGGATGCTCCGCCGGAGCGGGGAAATGGTGAAGGATGGATACTCCGTGCAGGCGGTACTGATAGTCCAATGGATCGCGGATATAGGAATGGGACTGTGGGGATATCGGATAAGGAGGAGACGATGATGGAGACAATGATCAAAGTACAAGAGGTATCGAAACAGTTTAAAGAAGTTAAGGTGTTGGATCATGTAAGTATGGAAGTGGAAAAGGGGAGCATTTGCGGTCTGATCGGGGTGAACGGCTCCGGCAAGACGGTTTTGATGAAGGCGATTTGCGGCTTCTTGATTCCGGATGCGGGAGAAATATATGTGAATGGGAAGAAGATTGGCGCGGACTGTGATTTCCCGGACAATACGGGGATCATCATCGAGACTCCGGGATTTTCTCCTTATATTTCGGGCTTTCGTAATCTGAAGACATTGGCCTCCATTCAGAAAAAAATCGGGGATGATAAGATTCGGGAAACCATGGAGTTAGTCGGGCTCGACCCTAAAAGTAAAAAATGGGTGTCGAAATATTCGCTGGGAATGCGCCAGAGGTTGGGTATCGCGCAGGCGATTATGGAAGACCAGGACATCCTCATTTTGGACGAGCCTTTAAACGGCCTGGATAAACAAGGGGCGGCGGATGTAAGGGAGCTTCTGCTCAGGATGAAAGAGCAGGGAAAGACCATCCTGCTTGCTAGCCATAATACACAGGATATCGATACCCTGTGCGATAAGGTGTACGAGGTGGACGGCGGAAAAGTAACGCAGGTGGGATAACCGGACTGAATGGGAGAGCAAGGGTTGATTGAAGTCAGGGAAATAACGAAAAGATATGGAAGTAAAAAGGCCCTTGACCGGGTTTCGCTTGTCATGAGAGAGGGAATCTATGGCCTGATCGGAGAGAATGGGGCGGGAAAAACGACGCTGCTTCACATTTTGGCGGGAATTTTGGAACCGGACGAAGGACAGGTAATCTTTGAAGGACAGGATATTGGAAGGTATCGGAAACAATATAATCATACCTTGGGCTATATGCCGCAGTCCTGCACCTATTATAAAGATTTTTCGGTGGAAGAATTCTTATTGTTTATGTGTGCGATGAAAGAAATTCCAAAAGCATCACAAAAAGAACGAGTAGAGCGGGTATTGACGCAGGTAAATTTACTGGACGAAAGAAAGAAAAAAATAGGAGCTCTTTCGGGAGGAATGCGCCAGAGAATGGGAATCGCGCAGGCAATACTGAATGAACCGCGCATCCTGATCTTGGACGAGCCGACGGCAGGGTTAGACCCCTATGAGAGAATGTGTTTTCGTGAATTGCTGCGGGAACTGGCCGATGGAAAGGCGATTTTGCTGGCTACCCATATCACACAGGATATAGAGGAGCTAGCTGACCAGGTTATTATGTTGCATAGGGGGAAAGTGCTGGCCTGCGATAGTATAGGGCATTTTCGCGGGGAAAATTTGGAAACGGTATTTATTGAAGTAATTAACGGACAATAAAGAGATTTTAATTTCTGTTGCCAACATAAAAATAGGAGGAATGTGAAAATGAAACGTTTTCGGCTGGTAATTGTAACATGTTTATTGATTGCCTGTATGGCGCAGGTTGCTTTCGCTGCTGAGGAAGGAACAGAGGCTTCTCCTTTCGGCTTAGCCCGAGCCGCTAGTGACTCTGTAAGCATGGGGGGGAATGGTACACTGTCCGGAAGTACATCAATAGGTGTATTTGAGAATACTTACAAATTTTGCAATTCTGTAGCAAGAACATCCCGGACAGTATCTCGGATTCGCGCTAGAGTAGAGCCGTTTTACTCGTCTACAGGTGCATCTTTGAATATTAGCGAAAATTCCAATTGGATATATGATACCAATTATGCGGTTACATCAGATTGTGAGACCCTTTATGTAATGAATACTTTAACAGGGAGGGCGGATGGTTTTCTGAATACACGGATTACGGCATATGGAACAGGAGATGCCATTTTAAATGGTGTTGCATATGCTGTGTATACGAATACATCCCGTTAAGTGACAGGGTTTGCGGCAACAGAAATTATAATTATTAGCCTGAATCCCAGAGTATTGAGCTTTGGGATTTTGGCGCATCCGAGAATCAGGAGGAACGGCCAATGGTAAAAAAGATGATTCTGAGGCCTGCCTTATTGCTGATGACCTTAACGCTCTTAGCCGGGTGCATAAGAACCGGCCCGCAGGGCGGCGATGAAAACGGGCAGGAGCCGGTGACCTGGAGAGATCCGTCGGCGGGATCAGGAGAGGCAGACCAGGGGGAGATATCGGCGGATGATTTGCCTGCTGCCCTGAGAAAGATAAATGAGGAATATACCATCGCGGCGGTCTTTGCCATATCGGATGAGCGGATACTGGCCTGGAATACGACAGAAGATAAATGGCTCATCCTTGATTCCGATACGGGCGAGCTTCTGCACCTGCTGGAACTGAACACCTCCGACGAAGCGAGGGTGCAGGTGTTTTCCGACGGCTTTGCCATCTGCGATCGCATGGATGTGCATATAATCCGGGAAGAGGCAACGTCGGTGGAAACAATAGAAGTAGACAAAGAGCTTGCCGTAACAGGAGAAGGAATATTTTCCTACTGTGTTTACCCGGATGCAAATCTCATCTATTTCAGCATGATAGAGGAAGAAGGCCAGGAGACGGTGCTGTGTGTGCTGGATCGGGACACGGGGGAGCAAAGGGAGATTTTGCGGCTGGGCAGTCCTGAGCACAATACCGGTTATTTGAACGGCTTTTATGGACTGGGCGCCAGTCGGGACGGAGGGCGAATCTACTTTACCGGCTATTATTTCGTCCAGGGGGAGCAGGAGAGTTATCCCTGTTATGGCTATGTGGAGACAGAATCCGGGGAAACGATGGTCGTACAGGGGGGAAGAGGAGAGCTTCAGGTTTTGCCGGAAGGCTGTCTGTTTTATGACGGCTTGGCCGGTTATGGGGAGAAGGCAAGCGGGGAGATAGCCGTTTTCCATGATGATCAGGAGGAGGCGCGTGTCCTGGAGCTGGAGCGGCCGGAAGACAGCCAGTGGGTCATTCCCGGAACAGAGCAGCGATATTTCTACAGCATTGTGACCGATGACATGGATACGAGTACGCAGATCAGCCAGTATGAATGGGAGACGGGGGAGCGCAGACAGGTATACTCTCTTCCCTATTATGTACAGCAGGCGGCTTTTACCGGTCAGTATGCCTTCCTGACTTATGCCCGGTGGGACGAGGATGCGGAGGGCTGGAACTGGATTTTTGACTGCCTGCGTCTGGATGAAGGGAAGGAAAATCCCTTTGATCTCGAAGCGATGGAGGAAGAAGGGCAGGAGGTCACGGCGGCTTATGGCCTGGGCCTGGTGGACGGGAACGGCGTCAGCCGGGCAGAACAGACGATAGATTACCAAGGGGGCGAATTAAGGCTTCGGTTCCTGTTGGATAATCAGGGCGGAGACTGCCAGGTTGGCCTGCTTGTCTTCGTGGATGGGGTTGCCCAGCGCTGCCGCCTGGAGGACGGGGAAGAGACGTATATGGTGACCTGCGACCTGACCGGGATTGGTATAACGTATGTGGATGTGTATCTGACGCCGGAGTTCGGATGGGCCGGGGAGGAACACTATCTCAGCTTTGCCGGGATGCTGAACCCATCTTATGTGCCGGATACGAATACGCATGGTTATGGAAACAACCACCGTACATTGCCGAATCTGCCTTATCGAATTGAATATCCGGTGGAAGCAGTGCAGCTGGAGATGATGGAGGCGGAGGAGCCGGAGGAATATGTCGAGGAAAGCAATGGAATCCATGCGGCCTATCTCCAGGGCGGTCAATCGGTGGATTATCTGGAGATGGCCGATGGAAGGGCAGAATTTGAGATTGCCCTTACCTGCCGGGGCATGGCGCAGGAGCAGTACCGCATGAGCCTATGGGTCAATGGAACCCCTGTGCCTGCCTTTGACGGCGCATACTATGCGGATATTCTCGTGGGAGAGGGAGGGCAGACGGTCGTGGGAGCGGAATTGACAGAGGAAATGACCCGCTGGGTCGAGCGCAATGCGATGGATGTGATCCTGGTTCCTCTCACCAATCAAGACTCTGCCTACGGCCCGCTGATCGAAAGTGTGCGGCCCATCACCGTGACACACGCAGAAGACTGACACGGCGCTTCATACGGCACGGTCAGAAAACTGAAGGAGGGCTTGCATGAAATGGGAATTAAAGAAGTTGATAAAGGTAAAGCTTCTCTGGCTTTTCCTGGCTGTGTTCTTATTTTTGAACATGTATCAGATCCGGCAGATGGACAGGCTGATTTCGGCCCCTCTGGACGGCCACGATACACTGTTGGAACAGATACAGGGGCTGATCACCGATGAGAAAATTGCATATGTCACGGAGTCGCTGCAGGAGGTAACAGACGCCATCGCATCCGGACAGGCCCAGCCGGGCGAGTACGATCCGGAGAGAGTGACGGGATATGCCTATGGGGACCAGTATGAGTTTCAATATTTTTACGATGAGCTTTTCTACTGCTATTCCTATGAAGCGGAAATCGATCAAATCCTGCAGCGGGCGAGGGAGGCAAAACAGCTGTATGAGGAGTCCGGGAATCAGACAGAGGCCGAGCACTGCCGATTGATTCTGGAAACTTATGAGGGGAGGGCTCTGCCCTATTACGATGAGATGGATCAGATCGAACGCTATCTGTCCTACGACGGTTCAGCGCTTTTTGTCCTGCTGTTTTTAATCCTGTCTCTCCCAGGCCTGATCTTTCGTGATTCTTCGGAAGGAATGGCGGGGGTGATTGCTGTCAGTGAGAAGGGAAAAGACGCCTATTTCTATACGAAATCCATGGCGGCGCTGGTGTGGGCTGCGGGAGTCGCCCTCCTTTTCCATCTGCAGGACTTCTGGTTATTCGGCTTGCCTTCGCGGTTTGACGCCCTTCGCCAGCCCCTTTATGCCATCGAATCCAGCTGGCTGGGAATGTTTTCTGGTTCGGCAGGCGTTTTTTGTCTGCTGCGCTTTATCGGCTGCCTGCTGTTTTACTGGTGCGCGGGACAGGGGATTTTGTTGCTTGCCTATTGGGTCCGGAGGCCCATGGGAACTGCGCTGCTGATGATCGCGGCCATAGGGCTTTTGGCTTTCCTGGCGTACAGGGAGCAAAGCGTATTCAATCCCATCGGCGCATTGGCACTGTTTGCCCAGCAGCAGACATTTTCTGCCGTCATGCTGGCCGGAAGGGCATATCCGGCGTATTGGGTAAATCTGCTGTGCTGCGGAGGATATGCGCTGGCCCTTCTGCTGCTCTTTGGCATATCGGCGAAAAAAAGGCCAAAACGCCGGTGAGAAAGGCGGGGTGAGCTTCATGCAGTTATTTGCGATAGAAGTAAGAGAAATCTTAATCCGACGGAGGGGCCTGTGGCTCATTTTGCTGTCCCTGCTTGCCTATGGCCTGCTTTTGCAGAATGCGGATGGCATCTGGGTGGATTCTTATTACAATGAGTGGAAGGATGCAGAGCTATTCCGGGAGCTGGAGGGGCCTCTTACGGAAGGAAAAGAGACTCTGATCCGCGAAAAACAGGCGCAGTATGAGGGGGCCGCGGCAGGACTGGCGCGGGAAAGGGAGAAATACCGGACAGGGCAGCAGAGCAGGGAAGAGTATGAGGAGAATGCGGCGGAATATATCCGCGTCCTGGGCGAATATCAGCTGGTGCGTCTGGCATCAAACCAATATGACTATGTGCGGAAAAATCCCGAGGGCCGGTACTTTATCAATGCCAATGGCTGGAACTGGTTTTTCGGAGGCCATTCTTTTTCCATTATCTGCGTGGTTGTCCTTTTGCTTCTGACGATCCCTGTTTTTATGACGGAGACGGAGAGCGGAACCCATGAGCTGATGCGCAGCTGCAGCAGAGGCTGCGGTTCGCTGTACTTGCTTCGCTTTGGCGCAGGGATACTGCTGGCGGTTTTGTATACAGCAGCCGTATTGCTGCTGGAACTGGGAACGGCTCAGGCTCTCTATGGACTGGGGCCTGCGGATTTTCCTCTGGCCAGCCTTTCTCTGTATCAGCATTATCAGGGGGAAATGAAAATCGGAGAAATGCTGGCGCGGGCGGTTCTTTGCCGTCTTCTGGGAGCGTCCTGCTTTGCGGCGCTATGTATGACCCTGTCCATTTTCCTGAAGAATTCCCTTGGTTCCTTTGTAGCGGGGCTTCTGATCTATTTCGCCCCCTATTTTTTACTGACGGAGGAGAGGATGTATCAGCTCCCTCTGCCGCTGCCTTTATTCGAGGCGGATGCCTATATCTGTGGTTACCAGCAGGCGGAGACGGGGACGAGGATTTTTTATTCAAACGGAGAAGTGGCGGGAATATATGCCATCGCCGTTGCCTGCAGCGCCCTGCTGATTTTCCTGGGGTTTTGCCTGTATCATGAGAAAATAAGGCTGCCCCGGAACATAGGAAGAAAGGCGGGAATAATGGGCGGCGCGGCTATTTGCCTGCTTTGTCTGGAGGGCTGTGCAGAGGTATCCTATCCAGAGAACTATACGGTGAATCCGGCGGTGTATTCCTATCTGATCGATGGAGAGCAATATGCCGTGATCGCAACGGAATCCCCTTTCCTGCTGTACGATAAGCAGACCGGGAAAACAGAGGAATTGTTTGCGGATCCTCTCTTTTCGGCGGAGGATTATGAAGAAATATTTCCTATGTTCCTGGCGGAAGACCAGCTTTACTACCTGCGGCGCAGTGAAGGATACGAAAGCATATGGCAGATGGACTGCCGCACACACGGGACAGAGAAAATCTGTGACCTTCGTCAAAGCGAGCCCGAGGGGATAAGCTTTTGGGGGATAGGCGGGGAGGCCACAGGCCGCTCCTACGACCAGTATCTCACCTACCTGGAGCAGTGTCAGGCTTTCTATCTCTGGGAAGATCAAATATTTGTACTCACCGGGGAGGGGATACAGCGGTTTGATAAGACGGGAAAACCGGGAGAGATGGCGATTACAGATTTGACCGATCAGCCGGCGTATCGCGATGGGAATTTTTATTACCGGGACAGCTATGGTTTCCTGGTTCAATATGACGCCGTATCCGGCGAGAGGACAGTCCTTTCGGACACGTTGGCGGAGGAGTTCCGTCTGGGAGGGGACAGGCTGTATTTCACGGATGCCGTCGGGAATCTGTATGCCGTCTCCCTGCGTGACGGGACGCAGCTGTGCCTGCGGGGCGGAGTGGGGCAGCTGCTGCACGGCACGGAAAAGAGGATTTATTACAGAAAAGAAGGCGGCAGCGAGATTTATGTTTTTTCAGACGGTATGGAGGCCTCGGTGGTACAGGAGGGAGAGGTGCTGCAACTGGCAGAAGCAGATGGGAAGTATCTATATATTGTTATTGATGAAACGGGAAACATACAATGGGAGTCGGGCTCAAGGAGGGAATCATAAGATTTTTTTGTCGGTGGGGCTGGGCGGGAGCAGTTTGGCGTTTTGTCAACATGTTTTCTGAAGAAAACTTTCTGGCATATTTTGTTGAGCAAAACTGGATATTTTATGTTACGGCGACCTCTCACGAGCTATGAATAAGGTGAGGGGTCTTTTTTTATCCCTAGCGAACAAGACGCAGAGGAGTTGGATCAAAAAATGTTTCCAAAGAAGCTATGGTTTCCCTGGGCGGCGAAATATCCCTGATATTATACTGCCTTGTAATTAGCCAATGCTAGCTAGCAACGATAAGACAGCCACCAAAACTTAGGAGGATACCTATGCCAAAGAAAAAGACCAAGCGGGAAGACATAAGAGACCCGGAACGTTACTTTGCCAAATGGCTTTATTTTGAGAAAAAACATAATCAGATGGTTCAATATGAACAGAGTCAGCAGGAAATCTCCCTTGATGCGCTGGAAGAGGCGGATGGACAGATTTCCTTTTTTCATGCGGTAAATAAGGAGGGTGAACTTTACCGGGCAGCAGAGGCGGAGGTAGCGGCCTTTGCCTGGATGGAGGAAATACGGGATGAAAAATTATATCGGGCAGTAGAAAGCTTGTCCTAGGGAGAGAAGCGTTTACTTACTTTGCGTATACAATGGGAATGGAGTTATAAGGAGATCGCAGCGGCGCTTGGCATTACGGAAAATGCAGCGAAGCTGCGATTTTTGCATTTAAAGAGGAAATTGCAAAAATGGTTGAAAGAAAAAGGATGATTTGATCATAGTTATCTTCTGGAGAGGAAGAGAGTATTCCCGAAGATAAGCGAAGCAAGGCGTGCGATATATTGTCGTACGCCTCTGCTGTAAAGGCTATAAAGGTTAAAAGAATTTTGTTTGCCGGTAACTGGTGCGAAGAAGAAAGAGAAGGGAGAGCGCGATGGAAGGACAGAATTTCAGTAGTAGAAAAAAGGAAGAAAAAGTCTTGTCGGTATCGCCGATCATGCTGAACGGCAAGAACGGTATGGAGAGAATGAAGGAAATAATGGATCAGCTGGAGAAAGGAATTCGGGAGGTGTTTGACAGCGAACGTTATAAGCAGTATCTGATGATAATGGCAAAATTTCATCAGTACAGTTTCAATAATACGATTCTGATCGCCATGCAAGGCGGGAGACTGGTAGCGGGATATCAGAAGTGGAGAAAGGACTTTCACCGCAATGTCAAAAAAGGAGAGAGGGGAATTAAGATTTTAGCGCCGGCGCCTTACCGTGTGAAAAAGCAGGTAGAAAAAAGAGACCCTTTTGGAAAGTTCATAATGGACGCAGATGGGAAACCGGTTATAGAGGAACAGGAAGAAATGGTTATGTCATATAAAATTGCGACTGTATTTGACATAAGCCAGACCGAGGGAGAACCCCTGCCGTCCCTGGCGGTATCGGAGCTGATCGGGGATGTAGATCGATATAAGAGCTTTTGGGACGCGCTGCAGGAGGTTTCTCCAGTTCCGATTGCCTTAGAGGATATTGCAGGTGAAGCCCATGGGTATTATCATCGGGCAGAGAAGAGGATTGCGGTACAGGATGGGATGAGCCAGATGCAGACACTGAAAACGACGGTTCACGAAATCGCCCATGCCCGGCTCCATGCAGGGGATAATCCCCCAGCAGAGGCGGAAAGCAAGGATGAAATAGACCAACAGACGAGGGAAGTGCAGGCGGAAAGCGTGGCTTATGTGGTTTGCCAATATTTTGGATTGGATACTTCCGAGTATTCGTTCGGTTATGTGGTGAGCTGGAGCTCCGGCAGGGAGTTAAGAGAACTGCGGGCATCCCTGGAGACCATCCAGGAAACGTCACATCAGCTGATTACAGAAATAGAAAGAGCGCTGGCTGGGCGGCAGCCGGAGAAAGTGGCAGAGGAAGTAGGAGGAGTAGAAAGAAAAAAGGAAAGACGGCGGGAATGGGACAAGTCCTACGATCGGAGGGCAGAGCGGTAAGCCATCCAACGTTATGGGGGAAGGCGTCCGGCCCTGTTACCGGGGCGTGACGGAGCAGGCGGCATCCACAAAAAACTTTGTGAACTTTTTGTCTGCCCCTGTATCTTTGCGCATAATTATGCTATAATAATGTGCAAAGAAAGGGGGGTGGTGATATGCCGCAGATCAGACCGATTACAGACCTTCGCAACACGAACGAGATTTCGGAAATCTGCCATGCACGCCGTGAACCGGTATTTATCACGAAGAACGGATATGGCGATCTGGTGGTGATGAGTATCGAAACATACGAGGCGCTGGTGGAAAATTCAGCGATGGACACTGCGATTTCAGAAGCAGAATCCGAGTTTCAACGAGATGGACAGCTCCATGACGCAAGGGAGGCGCTGGCTTCTTTAAGGAGGAAACATTTTTATCAAATATAGCCACTATTCTCCAAGTGAATTTTGAACGGAATAATGGCTTACGCGAAAGGGGTTGTCGGTTAATACCGATTTTTAACCCCTGAGAAACAGAGATGAGACGTTCCCGCAGGATTCGGACTTTTTTAGGGCCTGAATTCTTTGCGGAACCGTCTCATTCTTTTCTTAACTCTCTATTTTAGGGCGCAAAAAACCCTTGTGTGGATTTTCAGGGACGCTCCATCAGCTAAGCGGCTTTCTGCTCCTTTTTTCCTTCATATTTCTTGATTTCGCCGTGTAGGAACCGGTGACATTTCAAAATGTTCTGGCCGATTGCATACAGCATGAACTCTTTATACACTTTTTCCTTTGAGTGGTAGTTAAATCGCCGGAAGCTTTCGTTCTCTTTGATATCTCCAAAGTGCCTTTCTGTCTGGATCGACCGTGTTTGACGTTTCAAAATCCCTTCTTCACTCTGGATATTCGCATTGGACTCTTCTTTTAATTCTTCCCACCGTTCGTTGACCTTCATCACTTTATTCCGATCCGGGTTCTTTTCTGCGTTGTATTATAAAGACATCTGGGTTTATGCTCACAGCCGCTGCAGTCGGCACAGCCATAGACCTCCACCGTCTGGGTGTGGCCGTCCTGCTCTTTGCTTTCTGTCCGGATATGGCGCAGATCCCTTCCATCATGGCAGATATAATAATGCTCATCCTCAAAGACGGCGTAGGTCATGTTGTAATACTTCCCAATGTCTTCTTTGTATGCCCGTGTCTTCCGCTTCTCATGGTCTTGGAGCTTGATATAGCTGTGGATCTCATTCTCTTTCAGATACAACAGGTTTTTCTCACTACAGTAGCCACTGTCGGCAGTCACTGCCCCCAGGATATCTCCCAACGCTTCCTTTCTGTCTTGGAATAGCTGTTGCGATCTTTACCGAAACGAGTTGTCAAGGACTTTTTATTCAAATTCACGAAAAAGTCACAAATGAGCGCCTCTTTTTTGCCTGGACGAG
Source organism: uncultured Lachnospiraceae bacterium (assembly GCA_944383835.1). GTDB lineage: Bacteria > Bacillota > Clostridia > Lachnospirales > Lachnospiraceae > RGIG7193. The sequence continues at coordinate 45,781 of CALWRE010000025.1, forward strand.
TTTACTTTCCCCGGCGCATGGAATATAATATAAGCAGAGATAAAGAAAACTTGAGTTCTAAAGAATAGAAAGGATGACTTGTATGAACTTGGCGAAAATCTCTGCAAACGGTCAAATCACTGTGCCGGTAGAAATCAGACGGCAGCTTGGTTTAAAATCAGGCGATAAAATCTTGTTCCTCCAAAATCAAAATGGGGAGATTGTTGTCAGCAACGCCTCTGCTGCGGCCATCCGAAAAGCACAGACGGCCTTTGCCGGGGCCGCCGAAGCGATGGGGGTATCCAGCGAGGATGATATTCAGGCGCTTGTAGATGAAGTGCGTTATGGAAAGGGACGGTAAAATGCGGATATTGGTAGATACAAACATCCTATTTTCCGCATTGGTTTTTCCCCGTTCCAAACCTGCGCGGGCTTTGCTCTACATCGCAGATAATCACGAAATCGTCTTGTGTGACCGCAATATTGCGGAGCTGCGGGATATTCTCGAACGGAAAGCGCCAAAGTATCTCCCGGATGCGGAAGTACTGCTGGCAGAGATGTCCTATGAGTTAATTCCTGCGGTAGACCATGCAGAAAAGCTGATACGCGATGCAAAAGACCAGCCGATTTTAAATGCAGCTATTGTTTCAGATGTGGATATTATTCTCACAGGTGACAAAGATTTTTTAAGTCTGGATATGGAGCATCCAAAGTGCATGACTGTAGCACAGTTTCTTGAAAGTGAAGGCGTAGAGAATTAACCTCTGCGCCTTTTCTCTTGGCATGGATCGGATAGGTGGCT
>CALWRE010000026.1 GCA_944383835.1 uncultured Lachnospiraceae bacterium
CCGGATCCCGTTTACAGGGAAACGAAGCCCCAGCCTTTGGACCGGCAGGTTGGAAAGACGATCCGTACGCATATAGTCCTTACGTTTTTGCTTGATTTGATGCTGGCTTTCGCGGGAGCGCTTATCCAGGCGGAGAAGGAGAGCGGCGAGAGATATGGGATGGACTTTGAGGAGCTCCTGCCGCTTTATTTGATCATAGGTTTGTGCTTTTGGCTGTACTGTCTCTTCCTTATGCTGCTCTATTATATCGGGATGAAAAAGGTGATGCGGGAAAAGGAGGAGGGCAAACGCACGAAAATGGTGCAGGGGATGAATAAATTGGTAAGCTTTATTTATCTGGTTTCCATTTGCGGGATGGTTTTAGTGACTGTTATGCTTTGCTTTGCGTAAGGCCGCATGCGAATAAAAGGCCCGGCGGTCCTGGGTGGCGATTTGGCCAGCTCAGGACCGCCGGGCTTTCTTTCGGGAGCCGCTTTTATTCGGTCCGCAGGGCGGTCACCGGATCGCTCTTAGCTGCCTTTCTGGCAGGGAAGAGGCCGCCAATCAGGGTCAGGATCACGCTCAAGACCACCAGGACGGTGCCGTGGAGCACGGGCAGGGCGGCGTTGATATTCGGGTCGCCGGTCAGGCTGTGGATAATGGCATTTCCGGGGATGAGCAAAAGCAGGGTCATTCCGATGCCAATAAGGCCGGCGGACAGGCCGATGATAAAGGTCTCGGCATTGAATACCTGGGAGACGTTGCGCTTGGAGGCGCCGATGGCGCGCAGGATGCCGATTTCCTTCTTGCGCTCCAGGACGCTTGTGTAGGTCAGGATGCCGATCATGATCGAAGAGACGATCAGGGAGATCGAAACAAAGGCGACCAGCACATAGCTGATGGTGTCGATGATGTCGGTGACGGAGGACATCAGGGTACCTACCAGGTCGGTGTAGACGATCACCTTATCATCCTCGCCGGCCTCCTCCATCCGGGTATTGTATTCGTCCAGTATGTCGACGATATATTCCTTGCTTTCAAAATCCATCGAATAGATATCAATCTCGCTGGGAGTGGATAGATCGGCATAGCCGAAGCTCTGCAGGTTGCTGTCGTAGGAGGTGCCCTCGGCTGACATAAGGGACATCAAAAGCTCGGAGAGCTCTTCCTCATCCATGTTGAACTGGATTGCGTTCGCAAAGGCCTCCTCGTCAAACCGGAAGGCATTGGGGAGCTGCTCGGCCAGCTGGGCCATGGCTTCCTCCATTCCCTCCGTTATGCTGTCGCTGATCTGCCCCATCATCTCCTCCATCACAGTGGAAATCTGGGAGGTCAGGGCCTCGCCGACGCCCCCCATATATGCTCCCATGGCGCTTTCCATATAGCTTTGCAGGGCGGAGCCGATCTGGCTCTGCAGGCTGCTGGTATCGATCATCGAGGCCAGAGAAGAGGTAATCAGCCCGGTGGCCTCCGGGGTCGCCAGGTAGGCGGAAATGTGCTCGCCGATCTTAGCGGGGTCGGCCAGGGAGTTTGCCTGGGCATATACCTCATAGCCTGCCAGCAGATCGCCGGCAAAGGCCTGCAGCATTTCCTGCGAAATCTCGATGTTTTCGCTTGCCTGCGTAATATTAGCAATACCGGCGGAGATGATAGTCTGGGCCTCGGGGGTCTGGAGATACTGCGCCAGCAGGGCTCTAAACTGTTCGGGGTCAGACAGATCGGGAAACGAATCCGGATCCGTGTAAGTTTGATATACCCACGAGAAGAAACCATCCATCACATCCTGGAGCAACTTCGTCACCGCCTCCGTGGAAGGCCCAAAATCATTGGCGGCGATAATCTCCCGGATATTCTCTGAGATAATCTGTTCGGCCTCCTGGGTCTGCAGGTAGGTAGCGAAGTTTTGCGCCAGCCCCGAGTAATTCGCCTCGGGATGGGCCTCGGCATACTGGCCGTAGCCGTTTACCAGGCCGGTGGCCAGGCTTATCAGCTGCTCGGTGGATACGTTGATTTTTATCTGCCCCAGCAGATCGTTTAAATTCAGGCCGGACATTTCGGGCAGGTCGACGCCGCTTAAATCCAGGCTGTCAAAATCGATCATCCCGGACAGATCCGTCATATCGCCGCCCATATCAAGGTCGAGATAGCTGGAAACGTCGATATCCAGCGCACTCTCGTCAAAGCTGAAGGCGTCCTGGACAGCCTCCTCGTCGATGGTAAACAGGGAGTCCATCTGGAAGGAGTCGTTGTCCACGCCAAAGGCTTCCCCGGTCAGCACATTGGTATCCGGATCCGCCAGCTGCTCCTGTACGATGGTGCTTGCAGCCGATTCTTCGATGATGTGCTCCGTCAGGGCAGGGGTATAATTGATGCCTACGCTTAACATGGCGGCGGACGCATCCTCGGAGGGCTGCACAATGCCGACGATGGTCAGGTCCTCCCCGTTTTCCACGGTTTGGCGCACAAAGCTTTCGTTGTCCGACCGGTCTCTCCAGAGGCGGTAGCTCTCGTCGTATTCATAGAAATCCGTCGGGCTTACCAGCTTAAAGCTGATTCCCAGAAGCTCGTCATAGGAGTAAGAACGGATATCGTCCGGCGTGTCCACGCTCTGTCCGTCGTTAAATTGCTCGACCATGGCCTCCAGCTCGTCATAATCTCGCAGGCCGAGGGCGTACAGGAGAAAATCGCTGATGCTCCCGCTGGAGCTGAGGACGAGGACGCACTCATTATAGGCCTCGGGCCAGCGCCCGGCCTTGACCTCGTACTGGTCGGTATACAGATCCTCGCTCGCCGGCATCTCGTAGAAGACGTTTGTGCTCATCATGGACGACATCATGCTGTTGGAGCTGGAGGAACCGCCCAGGCCGAGGGAGGCGAAGGACTGATCGGGGTTCACCTGCTGCACGTCTCCGTCCGCCTCGATGCGGTAGATCAGGGGGGAAACGTTGTAGCTGTATTCGATTGCCCTGGTATATTGCTCTATGCCGCTCTCTCCGCTGTCCAGATAGGTCTTCAGGGAGGCCAGATCATTGGAATCAACGGTGGAGAGAATGTTGGTCACCATCTCGGATACATGGACGTCGCTGTCGCCGGAGTCTTCGTTTCTTCCCCCGGCCATATCGGACATCATGGAGGAAAAATTCATTCCCGTATTCATGATCTGCAGGGGATATTCCGACAGGGTATCCCTCTCAATCGAACGGATATAGGCGTTGACCCCGTTGGACAGGGCCAGAATCAGCGCGATGCCGATGATGCCGATGGAGCCGGCGAAGGAGGTCAGGAGCGTCCGCGCCTTCTTCGTCCGCAGGTTGTTAAAGCTTAGGGAGAGGGCGGTCAAAAAGGACATCGACGCCTTGCCCATGTTTTTGTGTACAGGGGGCTTCTGTGTTTTCTCGTCGATGATGAAAGGGTCGGAATCGGAGAGGATCTTGCCGTCCTTCAGGTTGACGATGCGGGTGGCGTAGGCTTGGGCCAGCTCGGGATTATGGGTAACCATGACGACCAGACGGTCCTTGGCGACCTCCTTTAACAGATCCATGACCTGAATGCTGGTGTCGCTGTCCAGGGCGCCGGTGGGCTCGTCGGCTAAGAGAATGTCCGGGTCGTTGACCAGGGCCCTGGCGATGGCCACGCGCTGCATCTGTCCGCCGGACATCTGACTGGGCTTTTTGTGCAGCTGGTTGCCCAGGCCCACCTCCTCCAGCGCCTTGATTGCCCGCTTGCGGCGCTCGGATTTGGGGATGCCGGAGATAGTCAGGGCCAGCTCCACATTGGAGAGGACGGTCTGGTGAGGGATCAGGTTGTAGCTCTGGAAGACGAAGCCTATGGTGTGGTTGCGGTAGGAATCCCAGTCCCTGTCCTTATATTTTTTGGTGGAAATCCCGTTGATGATCAGATCCCCGCTGTCATAGCGGTCCAGGCCGCCGATAATGTTCAAAAGGGTAGTCTTGCCGGAGCCGCTGGGGCCCAGAATGGCCACGAATTCGTTTTCACGCAGGTTGAGGCTCACGTGATCGAGGGCTTTTTGTACCAGACTGCCGGTCCGGTACTCCTTGCAGATGTTTTTTACCTGAAGCATAGTGTTGTTGCCACTCCTTGTATTTATGCCGAAGATTTTGCTTCCTGCAGGCCTATATCCCCTTTAATAATTCGAGCCTGCCTGCGGGCCCTCCTTCGCCGAAGCGAGGGAAAGCTCGTATCCGTCCAAAAAACAGCACGTCCCGCGCAGGACGTGCTCGCGGAAGTGCCGCTGCACGCAGCCAAAGCCGGCGGCGGAACCGTTCGGATCGTCGGCTGTGCCGGCGGCCAGAGTACAGCCGGTGAGAATCGCTTCCTCCATCAGAAAAATCTCCATTACCTGATCGGGAGAGAGGACGCCGTTCTGGCACAGATCGGCGATCCAGAGCTTCACCTGCCCCAGGAACTCTGTCTTCACCTCTTCCAGCATGGCCTCGTCGGTGTTTTTCTCCAGAATCGTGGTGCGCAGGGTCGCCAGCCGGATATAGAGCGGGCTGGTATCGATCAGATGCGATAACTCGGCGAGAAACATCCGCTTGGCGTCCGCAAAGCAGGAGATTTGCACCTGTTTGGTCTGTTCGGCCAGATAGGCCAGCCTTTTTTCGTATTCGCGCCAGAGCAGGCACAGAAACAGGGTCTCCTTGGTCTTAAAATATACGTAGATAATTCCGTTGGATATACCCATCTTCTTTGCCAGATCGATCATGCGGATCTTCCGGTAGTCTGTGGTAAGAAGCAGCTGTGCAGCGATATCCAGAATCTGGTTTGCTTTTTCTTTCTTTGCTGCCTCGGTCATCGCTCTCTTGTTCAAAAAAATCACCTTCCTTGGCAAAAGGGACGAAAGGGCAGGCCCCCTAAGAATAAGTGGTTGCTGTAATAGTCTCCATAATAATTGATTCGGAGTCAGTTGTCAAGACAGAATAAAAAAGGTTTTACAATCCGTGAAATTGTGGTATTCTATAACACATGATAGAGTGCTAATGCGCCCCTTGAAGGCGCAGGAACAGGAGGAGATTATGGAAAAAGAAATCGCTGTGAGAGAAGAGGCTGCAAAGGAAGAAAAGGAAGTCGTATCCAAGAACTTCATCGAGAGGATCATCGAGGAGGATCTGGC
>CALWRE010000027.1 GCA_944383835.1 uncultured Lachnospiraceae bacterium
AGTGGAATAGATTTGGAAAAAGTACCGCAGCATATTGCCATCATTATGGACGGCAACGGACGCTGGGCCAAAGCGCAGGGCAAGCCGCGCACTTTCGGGCATCAGGCCGGGGCGGAAACTTTAAACCACCGTCTGCGGAAACATATCCACCGGCTGGGCTTTCACCAGCTCATACTTCTCCTCGCAGAGGATTTTCAGGTCCCGTGCCAGGGTGGAGGGCTCACAGGAAACGTAGACGACCCGCTCCGGCTCCATCGCAAGGATCGTGTCCAAAAGTTCCCGGCCGCAGCCCTTGCGGGGCGGATCCACGACGATCACATCGGCATTCTCCCCCGTTTCCTGGTAGTGGCGGGGCAGCACTTCTTCCGCCTTTCCCACATAAAAGACAGCGTTTTCTATCCCATTGGCCTTGGCATTGGCTCTGGCGTCCTCGATGGCGGCCGGGATGATTTCTACGCCCCGCACACGCCCCGCCTGCCGCGCCAAAAAAAGTGTGATCGTACCCGTGCCGCAGTACAGGTCCCAGACCTTTTCCCTGCCGGTAAGCCCTGCATAATCCAGGGCTGTGGCATACAGCTTTTCGGTCTGCTCGCGATTCACCTGGAAGAAGGACTGGGGAGAAATCCGGTAGCGCAGGCCCCCTATCGTATCGGTGATATAGCCTTCGCCGTACAAATGGCGGACTTCCTTTCCCAGAATTACATTGGTTTTCTCTCGGTTTATATTATAAGAAATCGAGGTCATTCCGGGCACCGCAAGCAAAGCCTCCGTCAGCTCCTGCGCCCTGGGAAGTTTTGCAGCGTTTATGACCAGGCATACCATCAGCTGCCGATCTTCCTCCATCCTTTCCCCGGTACGGATCAGCACATGACGCACCAGGCCGCTGTGATTCACCTCGTCATAAGGGGCAAGGCCCCATTTTTCCATCCAGGAGATAACGATTTTCAGCACCTTCTCATTGACCGGATCGCCCAGATAGCAGCGAGGCGTCTCGATGACGCTGTGCGTCCTGCCGGCGTAGAAGCCGGCGATGATCCGCCCGTCCTTCCCCCGGCGAATGGGGAATTGGGCCTTGTTGCGGTAACCGTAGGGGGTACCCATCCCGATTACCGGAAGAACCATGGGCGCGGCAAAGCCTCCCAGCCGTTTCAGCTGATTCCGTACCTTCTGCTCCTTAAAGGCGAGCTGGGCCGGGTAGGAGAGGGCCTGCAGCTGGCAGCCGCCGCAGGGAGCCGCCGCCGGACACAGCGGGGCGACGCGGTCTTTCGACGGAGACAAAAGCTCCATCAATTTTCCATAGCCGTAGTTTTTCTTGGCCTTGATTACCTTGACACGGGCCCGGTCACCGATTACCGTATCTTTCACAAAGAGGGTATAGCCTTCGATTTTGCCTATACCCTCTCCCTCTTCGCTCATGTCAACGATATCCATCTCAAAAATATCGTTTTTTTTCATTTCCATATGCTGTTTTTCCGTATCTTGTTTTCCTATATCTTGTTTTCCTATATCTTGCTTTTCCATATCCGGCTTCCCTGTGCGCCCTTTCATCCCGTTCTTCATTCGGAAGGCTTCGTCGTCGCCCGCAGATTAGACTCAAAAAACCGGTTGTAGCCCAGCCATTCTCCCTGCACAGCCCCGCTCAGCGTCTCCTTCATGGTTTCCAGCTTCGCGTCCGCATTGTCCGCCAGGGACAGGGCCAGGGCCTCCGCCAATGCGGGCTTTTTGGGCGAGCCGTATTCCAGTTCCCCGTGATGGGCCAGGATGCAGTGAATCAGCTCCGAAGCGGTTTTTTCCGGGAAGCCGGGAATCGTCTTAATCCTCTCCCCCACCATCATCGCTCCCATGACGATATGGCCTAACAGCTGTCCATCGTCGGTATAGTCGTTCTCCGGGAAAAGGGAGAGCTCCCTCGTCTTCCCGATATCATGAAACAGGGCGGCGCACAGGAGCAAATCCCGGTTCAGGTACGGATAAACCGACACAAAATACTCGCAGAGCTTCATCACGCTGAGGGTGTGCTCCAAAAGTCCGCCCACAAAACCGTGATGGACAGCCTTGGCCGCCGAATGGTCGCAGAAATTCTTAACGAAGGCCTTATCCTCCACAAAGAAGCTCTCCGCCAGTTTCCGCAGAAACGGCGTATGCATGCTGGCGATCAGGGCCGTAAGCTGACGATACATCTCCCCCCGGTCCTTCTGCGTCATCGGCAGATAATCCTCCGGAAGATACTCCCCCTCTCTGGCCACACGGATTCTTCTGGCGTTCAGCTGGAGATTGCCCTGATAACTGGTAACCTCCGCGTCCACCATGATATAGTCCATGGCCTCAAAATGGGCGATTCCCCCGGTCAGCTCCCATACCTTCGCATCGATGGTTCCCGTCTTATCCTGGAGCACCAGGGAATAGTAGGTCTTCCCCGCCTTTGTCTTTGACACCTGCTTTGCCTTGCACAGGTAAATGTCGCAGATTCTGTCGCCCTCCCGCAATGTATCAATATATTTCATCTGCCCTTCCTTCTCTCTGTCTTATTTTCCTTAATCTCTGTCTATCCGATTATCCATTCGATAATCCGCCTGCTGTCTATCCGCTGATCGGTCTTCTCCCGGCACCCCCTAGCGGGCTGCCAGCGTCACTTCAAATTCCATTTCTACATATTCATCCGCCCCGCTGCGGTATACCGTCAAGGTAATGACGTCCCCCGTGCTGTAGCTTTCAAGGAAACTCTGGAGCTTGCGCATCGTCAGAATGTCTTCCTCTCCGCTTGCCGTGATGATATCCCCGGCCTTCAGCCCGGCCAGGTATGCAGGGCTGTCCATGATCACCCGCGTCACATAGATGCCCTCCGGCATTCCGCCGGTCTCGGCAATCTGCGCCGTAGCGTTCTGCCCCTGGATGCCCAGATAGGCCACGTCTATGCCGGAACTTAGAGACTCAATAATCCCCTTCAGACTGGAGATGCCGATGGCAGCCGGCATTTCCACCGTCTCATCGCCGTAAGTGTCCGTCAGAATCCCGATGATTTCTCCGTTTACATTAAATAAAAAGCCTCCCCCGTCTTCCTCCACCGAAAGATCCGCGTATAAAAGCTGGAAAGCCGTATCGGTTCCTACCGCATTCCTCTGCACATAGGACACCATCCCGGTCACAACGGAACCGGAAAAACCAGCCGGGCTGCCCGCCCCGATCACCGGCGTTGCTGCCGTCACCTGATAGGAATTGCCCAGGACAAGGGGCTCCAAGGAATCCAAGACCTCCTGGGAGACCGCTCCCAGGGATACGCTGATTATGGCGATTCCCGTAATACGGTCCGTTTTTTTCACACGGGCCTCCACCGTATCTCCTCCGCTGAAGGTCACCGTCAGCGCTTCCGCCTCTTCTATGGCGCTGTAATCCGCCAGAATCAGCACTTCGGCATCCGTCATATAGATAATCGCCCCTGCGCTCTGATCTGCATTGGAGACAGGGTTGTTAAACCAGTCCGTATCCTGCCGCACGCTGCTGATTGTTACCAGCCCCTGGCTGATGCTGCGGTATACCTCGCTGACCTTCTGATACCAGGCCAGGGCCATCGTATCCTGGGCGCTTTCAAACTCCTCGGATACCGCGGAGCTCACCATCTCCTGGAGGACCTCGCCCCACTCATCTTCGGCGGTTTCTTCTGTCTCCGCCTCCTGCGTCTGCTCCGGGGCAGACTCGCTCTCCGTCGTCTCGCCCTGGGTTTCGCTCTCCGCCGGGCTGCTCTGTGTCTCACCTTCCGGAGACTCCTCCGTTCTCTGCTCTTCCTCCGGATCCCTCCCGATGTAGATCGGCTCCTCCAGGTTCTCCTGAGGGTTCAGGTGAGGCTGGAAAAAGCGCTGTCCCAGCACAAAAAACAGGGCCGCAACCAAACCAAAAAAGACAGCCGCCGCCAATAGCTTCAAAAAACGCCTGACGCGGTAGCGCCTGCCCGTCGCCTTATCCATTATTGTTTCTCGAATGAATTCACGATTTTCAGAATCTGACATCCTGTCTCTCCTTCTCTTTCGTCACGAGGGGTGACCATGTCATATCAGTGCAGACTTGTCCGTTTCCTCTATCTATTATAGTGGCTGGTTCCGTTTTTGTGAAGTCTTTCCCGGCAAAAAGCCTTTGAGATTTTCCCCACAATTTCTCTATCTTATTTGCCGAAAATAATGTATACTGAAGATAGCGCCGATAAAAAAGACAGATATTTCAGAGGAAATCACCATGAACGTAAAAGTATTGAAAACCCTTGAATTTGATAAAATCACCCGGCGGCTGGCCGACTTTGCCACCACCCCGATGGGAAAACAGCTCTGCCTGGACTGTGTGCCGATGGACGACCTTAGCGCCGTGGAGACGGCCCAGACCCAGACGCGGGACGCCCTGGCAAGGCTCTACCGCCAGGGAACCATCTCCTTCTACGGGGCGAAGGATATCGGGGCCTCGTTAAAGCGGCTGGACATCGGCAGCTCTTTAAGCATCCCGGAACTTCTGGCCGCCGGCTCCCTGTTAAGCGTGGCCGCCCAGGCCAAATCCTACGGCCGGGGAGAAAACCTGCGGCTGAGCACCGGGCGCAGCCAGGAGATCGCAGCAGACGACGAGGAAACCCACGACAGCCTGGAGGCCTTCTTTAACGCCCTGGAGCCCTTGAGTCCGATCCGCACGGAAATTCGCCGCTGCATCCTTTCGGAGGAGGAGTTGGCCGATGACGCAAGCCCGAAGCTGGCCTCCATCCGCCGCTCCATCCGCCAGGCCGGAGACCAGATCCACAGCCAGTTAAACGAAATCGTAAACGCCAACCGCACCCAGCTGCAGGACGCCGTGATCACCATGCGGGGCGGCCGCTACTGCATCCCGGTCAAGGCGGAGTATAAAAATCAGGTGAACGGTCTGGTCCACGACCAGTCCCAGAGCGGCTCCACCTTCTTCATCGAGCCCATGGCCATCGTAAAGCTCAATAACGAGATCCGCGAGCTGGAAATCGCCGAGCAGAAGGAGATCGAGGCCATTCTGGCCCGCTTAAGCAACGAGCTGGCCCCCCATGCGGACGCCCTTACCTCGGATCTGAAGATTCTATCCGAGCTGGACTTTATTTTTGCCCGCGCCTCCCTGGCTAGGGAGATGGACGCCACCTGTCCCCATTTCAACGAGGAGGGAAAGATCCGCATCCAAAAAGGCCGCCATCCTCTGTTAAAGAAAGACGCGGTGGTTCCCATCGACGTGACCCTGGGCGAAAGCTACAACACCCTGATTATCACCGGCCCCAACACGGGCGGCAAGACCGTCTCCCTAAAAACCGTGGGCCTTCTGACCCTGATGGGACAGGCCGGCCTGCATATCCCGGCCTACGAAGGTTCCAGGCTGGCTTTGTTCCGGGAGGTCTATGCCGATATCGGAGACGAACAGAGCATCGAGCAGAGTCTCAGCACCTTTTCTTCCCATATGACCAATATCGTGCGCATCCTTGCGCAGGCCGATACCGACAGCCTGGTTCTCTTTGACGAACTCTGCGCCGGCACCTATCCCACGGAAGGGGCGGCCCTGGCCATATCCATCCTGGATTTCCTGCATAAGATGGACGTAAAGGTCATGGCCACCACCCACTACAGTGAAATCAAGCTCTACGCCCTGGAGACGCCGGGGGTGGAAAATGCCAGCTGTGAATTCGACGTGGAAACCCTGCGCCCCACCTACCGGCTGTTGATGGGCATTCCCGGAAAGAGCAACGCCTTTGCCATCGCGGGCAAGCTTGGCCTCCCCTCTTTCCTGATCGACGACGCATCGGCGCGCATCGGCGCACAGGATAAGCATTTCGAGGACATTATCACCGAGCTGCAGGACGCCCGCCTCACCCTGGAAAAGGAAAAGGAAGAGGTGGAAAACTATAAGGCGCAGATTGCCAGCCTCAAGGAGGATCTGGAAAAGAACCGAAGTGATCTGGAAAACCGCCGCGAGCGTTACCTGCGAAGCGCCAACGAAGAAGCCCGCAAGGTTCTGGAGGACGCCAAGGCCTATGCAGACGAGACAATCCGCCGGATCAATAAGCTTTCTTCCGCCTCCGGCGATATGCGGCAGATGGAGGCAGAACGGACCGCCCTGCGGGAGAAAATTTCCCAGGCTGACAAAAAGGCGGCGAAAAACGTCCCCAAGCCGAAGAAGCAGCACAAGGCCGCGGAGTTTCACATCGGCGACGCCGTGCGCGTCCTGACGATGAACCTGACCGGGACAGTCAGCTCCCTGCCCAACGCCAAGGGAGACCTCTACGTGCAGATGGGAATTCTGCGCTCCCTGGTCAATATTAAGGATCTGGAGCTTATCGACGAGCAGACCGTCACCGGCCCCAATGGGGCGGTCGGCGGCCCGCGAAAAAAAGGGCAGAAATCCAACATGAGCGGCATCGGCATGTCCAAATCCCTAAGCGTCTCCCCGGAGATCAACCTGATCGGGATGACGGTGGACGAGGCTATGCCCGCCCTGGACAAATACTTGGACGACGCCTATCTGGCCCACCTGCCTCAGGTACGCATCATCCACGGGCGGGGCACCGGCGCCCTGCGAAACGCCACCCATAAACTGCTTAAGAAAGCCCCCCAGGTGGAGGAATTCCATCTCGGCGCCTTCGGGGAAGGCGACCACGGCGTAACCATCGCCAAGCTAAAGGAAGGAGCAAAATAAGATGGCAGAAAAACAAAAAATCCTGATTGTGGACGATGATGAAAATATCGCCGAGCTGATCTCCCTCTATCTGACAAAGGAGTGTTTTGAAACAAGGATGGTCTACAACGGCGAAGACGCCCTGACCCAGTTTCACCGTTTTCGCCCGGATCTGATCCTCCTCGACCTGATGCTGCCCGGCATCGACGGGTATCACGTATGCCGGGAGATCCGGCGGGAATCCTCCACCCCGATTATCATGCTCAGCGCCAAGGGAGAGGTTTTTGATAAGGTTCTGGGGCTGGAGCTGGGAGCCGACGATTATATGATCAAGCCCTTCGATTCCAAGGAACTGGTGGCAAGGGTAAAGGCCGTGCTGCGGCGCACCGCCGCCGCTCCCGCCTCCCCCGCCGCCTCCGAGCCGGAGGGAGAGGTGGTTTCCTACCCCGACCTGGTGGTCAACCTGACCAATTACTCCGTTCAATACAAAAAAAAAAATGTGGATATGCCCCCCAAGGAACTGGAGCTTCTCTATTTCCTGGCCTCCTCGCCCAACCGGGTGTTTACCAGGGAGCAGCTTTTGGACCATATCTGGGGCTACGAATATATAGGAGACACCCGCACGGTGGACGTACATATCAAGCGTCTGCGCGAAAAGATCAAGGATCATCCCTCCTGGTCCATCGCCACCGTCTGGGGGATCGGCTATAAATTTGAGGTGAAAAATTCGAGGTGAAAGCAAGATGAGACGCCATCTCTATGTCAAATTTCTGTTGGCCTACCTGGTCTTCGGCATCCTGGGCTTCCTTACCATCGCCTTTTTTTCCGCCCATCTGACGGAGCAGTATCTGATCCGGTCAACCGGTGAAAAGCTCTATACGGAGGCCACCCTCCTTGCCGACGCCTGCTCCGTCTCCTACAGCGGGTCGGATCTGGATATGACAAGCATAGAACCCGCCATGGAGTCCATCGCAGTCTATATGGGGGCGGAGGGTTGGCTGATGGACCGGCAGGGAGAAATCGTCTACAATACCGCCGGGAAAAACGAGGGCGCTGTGATCGAGGATTTTGATCCGGCCGGAATCGGACAGGCCCACTATACCGTCGGCCGCTTCTACGGCTACTTCGACCAAGATATCATCACGGTCTATGCCCCGGTATCCGGTAATTACAATGTCTACGGCTATGTAATCCTTCATCTGCCTTTAGCCACCGCCGTGGAATCCCGGGACGCGATCCTGAACGTCGTATATCTCACCTTCCTCATCATCTTCCTTCTGTCTCTGATTCTCCTGATCCTGTTCCAGTGGAGCGTTTACCGTCCGCTGAAAAAAATCACCGTGGCCGCCAGCCAGTTTGCCGACGGCAACCTGGACTACCGCTGTTTGGTCCGTTCCAACGATGAGATGGGATACCTGGCCGCCACGTTGAATTTCATGGCCGGGGAACTGTGCAAGATGGAGGAATACCAGAGGAAATTTATCTCCAACGTCTCCCACGATTTCCGCTCTCCTCTGACCACCATCAAGGGCTATCTGGAGGCCATGATCGACGGGACGATACCCCCGGAGCTTCATGAGAAGTATATGAAGCTGGTTATCTCCGAAACCGAGAGGCTTACCAAACTCACCCAGAACACCCTGGCTTTGCAGAGCCTGGAAAGCCGCGGCACCTACCTGGATCTGACGGATTTTGATATCAATCAGGTTATCAAGAATACCGCCGCCGCCTTCGAGGGAGCCTGCCTGCCCAAAAAGATCACCTTTGACCTTACCTTCTCTTCCCGCACCCTCTTTGTCCGGGCCGATCTAAGCAAGATTCAGCAGGTTCTCTACAACCTGATCGACAACGCCATCAAGTTTTCCCACAACGGATCGGTGATTTTCCTGGAAACTTACGAGCGCTACGATAAGGTCTTCGTATCCGTCCGGGACACCGGCATCGGCAGCCCGAAGGAGAGCCAGAAGAAAATCTGGGAGCGGTTTTACAAGACCGACCTCTCCCGCGGCAAGGACAAAAAGGGCACCGGCCTGGGCCTCTCCATCGTAAAGGAGATCATCCAGGCCCACGGGCAGAACATCGACGTGATTAGTACCGTGGACGTGGGCAGCGAATTTATCTTCACCCTGCAGAAGGCCCCGGAGAAGGCCACGGGCTCCTCTGCGAGGGAAGAATAAGTGAATAATATACAGGCTTGACCTTGCGGTACAGAAAGTTGGTGAAGTACAATGAATATTATTTGTTTCCATAATCCCGATGAAGAAAACGGATACCTAAGTAACTGGTATCCTTCTCCCTTTACAACAGGCGGCATAGCGTTTTCCTCAATGGAACAGTTCATGATGTACCGCAAGGCGCTCTGCTTTCGCGATGACAACACGGCAAATCAGATTCTGGCAACAGATGATGTTGCAAAAATCAAAGAGCTTGGCAGGCTTGTGATGCATTACGACGAGCATTATTGGAATGGTGTCCGCCAGATTGTCGTCTATGAAGGACTTTTAGAAAATTTGGGGAATCGGATTATCCATGCACGACCCTGGCAGATTTGATAAATCCAAATGGAAAAGTCAAAATCTGCTCGGATATGCTCTAATGATGGTTCGTGAACGGCTGTAGAAGCTTATTCTTAGGCTTAAGCATAAGGTTTCTAAAGTTGCGGAAATTTTATCTCACCTTCAGCCTGATTCGACAAAAAGACAGGTCTGTAGTACAATAGGCCTAAATAAAATAGGGAGGCAGAACAGATGCTGATTGAACGCTTGCAGGATACTTCCGCATTGACCACCAATGAAAAACAATTGGCTGATTTTATCCTCACCCATACCGATACCGTTACAGGAATGACCATTCACGAGCTGGCGCAGACCGCCTTCGTCTCCCCGCCCACCGTAACCCGGCTGTGCAAAAAGCTGGACCTGAAAGGATTCAACCAGTTTAAAGTACAGCTTTCCGCCGAATGTACCGAGCGCTACCAGGCGCTCAAAGCAGTGGACAGCAACTATCCCTTTCAGGAGAGTGATACCCCCAGAGAGATTGTGGATCATCTGGCCAATCTCAGCATACAGCACATCCTGGCTGCAAAAGACAATATGGACTTTCGTATGCTGGACAAGGTGGTTCGCTCCATCCGCCAGCTGCGTATCATAGACATATACGGGGCAGGGACCTCGCTGAGCAGCGCCTATAACTTTGCCGAAAAAATGATCCGCATCGGGTATCGGGTAACAATCGAAGCGGACAGCAGCCGGCAGCGGATTCAGGCGACTGTCTCTTCCAAGAAATGCTTTTCGATTGTGGTCAGCTATTCCGGCATGACGGCGGAGATTCTGGGCAATATCCGCAAGCTGCACGAGAAAAAGTCTCCCATCCTGCTGATTACCGCCAACCGGGTTTCCCCTATGATCCAGTACGCCACCTATGTCTATTACATCTATTCCGAAGAAAAACTGGAGATGAAGGATAAACTGGACAATTTCGGTTCGCTGATGGTGGAGCATTTTCTCTTCGACTGCATTTATGCTCTGCTGTTTGCCAGCGATTACAGAGCCCACCAGCAGATTTCCAACGAAATAAATCTTGCCCAGCATCTCCTGGAGCCCCTCGATTAGAGAGCTGCTGCCAAATCCATGCCATTTTATGCAATGAAACTTAATTTCAAAAAGCACCGCCAACTCGAACGGTGCTTTTTGTTTTTTCTGTAATAAAAAATCGAATTGCATCCAGCTACTTTTCCTATAAAAAAAACTATGTTATAGTCCAGATACAAATCCAGTTATGCAATGCAATCCCTTTACAATGAAAGCGAGGATTTTGCTATGGCTTATTTGACAATGAATATGCGCTCCGTCGTACTGCAGATGGATACCAGCGTAAACGTCCTTCTTCCTGAAAAGCGGTATGAGCGGCAGGCACTGGAGCCGGACCGGAAATATCCGGTGCTGTACCTCCTCCACGGACACGGCGACGACCACTCCGCCTGGATCCGCAAAAGCATGATCGAATACCTGACCCGCGGCCTGGATATGGTTGTCGTCATGCCCACCGTTTACCGCAGTTACTATACGGACTGCAAATACGGCCTCAAATGCCTGACCTATGTGGCGGAAGAGCTGCCTGTGAAAATGGCCAACTTTTTCCCCATCTCCACCAAAAGGGAGGATACCTTTGTCGCAGGCAACTCCATGGGCGGCTACGGAGCCTTCCGCCTGGCCCTGGGATATCCGGAAAAATACAGTGCGGCGGCCAGCTTTTCCGGCGCCCTGACCCCCTTTGGCGATATCGATACCGACCAGGACGAAGCCTTTACCCTCACCCGCAGCCAGGACTATCTGGACAACCGTTACCGCAACTTCGGCTCCCGTGAAGAATTCGCCGCCTCGGACAATAACCTTGTCCGCCTGGTGCGCAGGCTCAATCAGAGCAGCGGAGTAAAACCGATGTTATATCAATGCTGCGGCACCGAGGATTTCGTTACCTACGGACAGAATGTTTGTTTCCATAAATTCATGGAACAGGAAGGCCAGGGATTTGACTACGAATACTTTGAAGGTCCCGGCAACCACAATTGGGATTTCTGGAATCCGCAGATTCCCGTCATGCTGAAAAAATTCGGATTGAAGAAGGAGGTATAAAATGGGATTCAGAAAAGACTTTTTATGGGGCGGCGACATCAGCGCCGCCCAGTGCGAAGGAGCCTGGGATGTGGATGGACGCGCTCCCACGGAGACGGATTATATGACCCTGGGAGAACCGTCCAAAAGGAGAGAGGTTACCTATCAGATGCCGGACGGCAGCTATGGCCGCATGCCGCTTATGATTACTGCCCGCCTGCCGGAAGGAGCCAAATACGCCTTAATCGACGGGGAGTGCTACCCCAATCACACGGCCATTGACTTTTACCATCACTATAAAGAGGATATCGGCTATTTTGCCGAAATGGGATTCAAGGCTCTGAATCTTTCTCTGTCCTGGGCCAGAATCTATCCCTATGGGATGAAAAACGGGGTAAACCAAAAGGGCGTAGAGTTTTACCGGGACGTCCTCAGCGAATGCAAGAAGCATGGAATCGAGCCCATTGTCACCCTCTATAAATACGATATGCCCGTCTATTATATGGAGGAAATGGGAGGCTGGCAGAACCGGGAGCTGATCGATGAGTTTGTGGAATTCGCCCGCGTCTGCTTTACCGAATATAAGGATCTGGTAAAATACTGGATTACCTTCAATGAGATCAACGTGCTGGCCATGATCGCGGAATATCTTCCTGCCGATGAAAGGAAGCTCAACTACGTCGAGCTGCATCACCAGCTGGTAGCCTCTGCGCGGGCCGTAAAGCTGGCCCATGAAATCTGCAGCGATTACCTGGTCGGGAGCATGAACTGCGGCATGTTCACTTATCCCCTGACCTGCGATCCGGAGGACGTCATTGCCAATCAGAGAACTTTGCAGAACCGGATCTACTATTCCTCCGATGTTCAGGCCCGCGGCTATTACCCTTCCTATGCAAAGCGGATCTGGGAAGAATGCGGCCTGTCCTTAGACATCACCGAACAGGATAAGAGCGATCTGATGGAAGGAAAGGCGGATTACTTTGCCTTCTCCTACTACTCCACCAACTGTGTTACCGTACATAATGATGCGGAAACCACCCAGGGGAACCTGGCCTCCGGCAAGAAAAACCCTTACCTGAAGGCCTCCGACTGGGGCTGGCAGATCGACGCAGAAGGACTTAAATATGCCCTTCATGAGCTGTACGACCGCTATCAGATGCCTCTGCTGATTGTGGAAAACGGTCTGGGCGCCCACGATAAGCTGGAGGAAGACGGCGCTATCCACGATCCCTATCATGTGGAATATATGCGGGCCCACATTGCCAAAATGAAAGAGGCCGTCGAAGAAGGCGTCGACTTGATCGGCTACACCATGTGGTCCTGCATCGACCTGTGCGCCGCCTCCACCGGCGAAGTTTCCAAGCGCTACGGCTTTATCTACGTCGACGTAGACGATGAAGGAAACGGGAGCTTTAAGCGCTACAAAAAGGATTCCTTCTACTGGTACAAAAAAGTAATTGCCTCCAACGGAGAGGAGCTTTAATCCAAGAAAATAATCATCCAAAAAGGAGCGGCATCAGATGAAAATCGGAATCGGCAACGACCACGTAGCAGTGGAGTATAAGAACATCATAAAAGAATATCTGGAGGAGAAGGGATACGAGGTAGTCAACTTCGGCACCGACAGCACCGAGCGCTTTGATTATCCCATCGCCGGCGAGGCCGTGGCCCGCGCCGTGGTCTCCGGCCAGGTGGACAAGGGCATCCTGATCTGCGGCACCGGCGTGGGCATCTCCCTGTCCGCCAACAAGGTAAACGGGATTCGGGCCGTCGTCTGCAGCGAGCCCTATACGGCCCGCCTCTCCCGCCAGCACAACAACACCAATATCCTGGCCTTTGGCGCACGGGTCGTCGGCATCGAGCTGGCCAAGATGATCGTGGACGAATGGCTGGCCGCCGAGTACGAGGGCGGACGGCACCAGAAGCGCCTCGACATGATTGCAGACATAGAGCGCAGGCAGAAGAATCAATAAGCCCTGGTCAATAATTCCTGAGCCATAAGTCGCGGTCCATAAGCTGCGATCCATAACCCCAGTATTTTTAAAAGCGCCGCCTCCGGTTTCAACCGGCTGGCGGCGCTTTTTTTGCGAGTGCGCCCGCTTGCGTGCGCTCGCTTATCCCAGATTTTTATTTCGCCTTTTTCTTTTCGTTGTAGGCGTTCAGGAACCGATGAATCCGGCCCACCGGATCGATATAATCCTCGATGGAGGAATCGTGGTTCAGACTGTCAATCAGCAGGGCGATATACTTCGCCATCGGGGCCGTGATATAATAAGGCTTCTCGAAAAGCTCCGGACGCTGATAGATCAGATCGGTGGTCACAACGCGGTCAAAGACCCCTTCTGCGTATGCCTGATCGAAGCGGTCCACGCCGCCGGTAAACAGGCCGAAGGTGGCCAGGATAAAGATCCGGCCGGCCCCGCGCTTTTTCAGCTCTCTGGCGGTCTCCACAGCAGTCTCGCCGGAGGAAATCATATCGTCGATAATAATCAGATCCTTGCCTGCAATGTCTCCGCCCAGATACTCATGGGCCACCACCGGGTTCTTGCCGTCCACCACCTTGCTGTAATCCCGGCGCTTGTAGAACATGCCCACGTCGAGCCCCAGCACATTGGCCAGGTACACGGCCCTCTTCATGCCGCCCTCGTCGGGACTTATCACCATCATATGCCCGCTGTCGATCGTCAGATCCTGCTCCGCGTTCAGCAGAGCCTTGATAAACTGATAGGCCGAGGTCACGGTCTCAAAGGTGCTCAGAGGAATCGCATTCTGTATCCTGGGATCGTGGGCGTCAAAGGTGAGGATCTGGCTCACCCCCATCCGGGTAAGTTCCCGGAGGGCCAGGGCGCAGTCCAGGGACTCTCTGCCCTCCTTCGTAATCTGCCGGCTCTCATAGAGGAAGGGCATGATGACGGTAATCCGCCTCGCCTTGCCGGCTACGGCGGCGATAATCCTCTTTAAGTTCTGGAAATGGTCGTCCGGAGACATGGGATTTACTTTTCCGCTGATCGTATAGGTGGTGCTGTAATTGCAGACGTCCACCATCAGATACAAGTCCATCCCTCGAACGGACTCCAGAATGACGCCCTTGCCCTCGCCGGAGCCAAACCGGGGCAGCTGGCTTTCAACCAGGTAGGTATCCTTGACATAGCCCTCGAATACTCTGCCGATTTCCTGGGGCCTGTTCCCTTCATGGCGCCAGTTCACCAAAAATTCGTCCACCTTTTTTCCCATCTCGGTGCATCCCTCCAGGGCAATGACGCCCAAGGGGCCGTAGGGGATAGAATTGCGGAATTTTTCTTCCATTCTATTTTTCTCCTCCGTTTTTTTTGCGCTGCTTGCGTTGTTTCCAGATTCGGATGTCTCCCGGCGGCATGGAGATAAAGCGAAAATTTTCCACCAGGCGGGAACCGATTCTCTCGGAATATTCCCGTCCCAGCTGGCCGGGCGACAGGTTCGTGGTGATGATCGTAGACTTTCCTCCCGACAGCCGCTCGTTCAGACAATAGAAAAGCTGCGAGTTGGTAAAGCTGTTGGACAGCTCCGTCCCCAAATCATCGATAATCAAAAGGTCGCATTCCAGGATGGACCGCAGGCTGCTCTCTTCCTGCCCCTCTTCGTCGCGGGAAAACCGTTCCCGCGCCATCATATCAAAAAGATCCGTGGCCGACAAATATACGACCGACAGGTATCTTTCGATCAGCTCCCTGGCAATGCAGCCGGCAAGGAAGGTCTTCCCGGTGCCGGTGCTCCCGTAAAAGACCAGGTTGCCCCCCTTCTCCTCGAACTGGGCGGCAAAGCGGCGGCAGCCGGCGATCACCCCCTGCATATACTGGCGCACCGAAAGCCCTGTCCCTTCCATCCTCTCTGTTTCAGAATAACACAAGTCGGTGCAGGTGTCAAAGTTCTCCTCTTTTAGTTTTTCCCGGATCCGGGACTGATGATACAGAAGCTCCAGCTCCTTTTGGCGGAAGCAGCGGCATTTTTTACCGTCCGCAAAGCCGGTATCCTTACACAGCGGACAATCGTAATGCATCTCCAGATAATCCGGGGCAAAGCCTTCCTGGGCCAAAAGCCCCTCCTTCTCCCGGCGGATCGCCGCATATTCCTCCTTCAGGCTCTTCACCGCCTCCGTATCCCCGTCCAAAAGCCTTCTGGCCTGACGGACCGCCAGACTGGAAAGGAGATCGTCCAGCTCCTTCAGCCGCGGCAGACGGGCATAGGCCCTCTCCTGCCTCTGCCTCTGTTCCCGGCGGTTTCGGGACTGTTTCCCGTCATATTCCCGCATAATCGCGTTGTACTGCGAATTATTGAGCGCCATGTCCCCTCCTTTCAGCCGTTCAGCTCCTTGACGATGGCGTCGTAATCATAGCCCACCTGATCAAAGTTATGGAATCGATTGGTCCGGGAATTTTCCTTGCGGCGGGCCTTCGCCGCCTCCTTCTCCCGTGCAAAGGCCGCGTCCAGCCTGGCCACGTCCTCGCGGCTGCGAACCCCTTTTTTCTTCCAGTCGGTGAGAATCCCGCCCGCATATTCAAAACTGGGCTCATGCAGGGCCCGGATGGTCCGGCTGCAGGCCTCCAGCACAATATCCATCTGGAAGCCATAGTCATAAAACCAGACATCCATCTGTTTTTTCTCCTCCGGCGCCGGCCCCCTACGGCCTAAGCCAAAGGCCTTTAATACCTGGTAATACTGCCTGCGGCTAAGCTGCTCCTGCTCCTTGGCTTCTTCCACCGAGGTGATTCCCCTCTCATGCCAGTCGAGGGCGATTTTCTCCATATAGTGCAGGCTCTTGTGCCCGCTGTCCACGCAGGTTTCCACCAGATATTCCAGCAGGTCCGAGCGCATGCCAAGCTCTCCGTACAGATAGCCCAGAATATCGCTGCCGGTGGATTTTAACGGCTCTCCCAGATATTTGCCGACAATATAGACCAGCTGGCCGAATTCCTCGTCCACAGCCAGCTCCTTGCGCTTGGCCGCGCTGGGGGCATGGGCCCTCTCTCCCGCCGGCTTTTTCGCCGCCGCATCCTCGACCCTCTTTTCCCTTTCTGGCGCCGGAAAAGCCCCGGCCGCCTTCTGCCCCGGAAATTCTTCGGCCGTTTCCTGCGCCGAAAACTCTTGGGCGGCGGCCGTCTCCCGCTCCGGTTCCCGGCGGTCGTCCTCCGCCTCCACCGGCAGGAAGAAAATTCCGTTGATCTCCTTGTCCGGATTAAACGAAAGCTTCAGCAGCCCTCTTTTGGCCCAGTAGCGCAGGGCGCGGATCACGTCCTTCTCCGTATCGTCCAGGATATCGGCGATCTGCGACACCGTAACGTCCTTATGGCCGCTGTAGAACCGCCACAAAAGCAGATAAATCTTGACATACTCCCCATCGGCCTCCGGCAGATACCGATCGATAAAGGCATTGGGAACAGCCGTCACGCAGCTGTCCGTCCCGGTTAAAATTATGTTCGTCATTTTCTCTCACCCAATCCTTCGGCGGCGCCTTCCCCATCGTCCGCCCTAATCTCATCTCGCTATCAGTTTAGCACAGTTTGAGTAAAAAGAAAACCGTCTCCCTTTTCGCATCCCTTCGCTGTGGATAGTGTGGACAATGTGGACAAGTTTCCGGACCTCCCCGTTTTTCCCCTCTCCGCCGCGAAAAACAGCCCTTTCGTCCTCCTTGCTTTTTGTGGATAACTTTGTTCCCTTTCCACAGGATTTTTTCTTTTAAAGTGTTGATAACATTGTGGATAATGTGGATAACTCATCCGTTAGTCAAGGCTTCGCCCACTTTTACAATGTCTCCGGCCCCCATGGTTATCAACAATTCACCGTGCATACAATGTTCATATAAAAATTTTTCGATTTTTTCAAAGCTGTCAAAGTGGTGGGCCGGCCGCCCCAGCTCCCTCACCCTTTCCGCCAGCATCTCCGAGCTGATTCCTGGATCAAAGGCCTCCCTGGCCGCGTAGATATCGGCCAGCACCACCTCGTCGGCCAGGGTCAACGCCTGGGCAAAATCCTCGAACAAGGCCCGCGTGCGGCTGTAGGTATGCGGCTGGAACACACACCAGACCTTTGAAAAATGCATCGCCGCCGCCGCTGAAAGAGTAGCCCGAATCTCATCGGGATGGTGGGCATAATCGTCCACCACCGTAACCCCGGCGAATTCTCCCTTCTTCTGGAACCGCCTCTCTGTGCCTTCATAGTGCAGAAGGCCGGCCCGGATCGCCTCCCAGCCTGCTCCCAGGAAACGGGCGGCCGCTATGGCCGCCAGGGCGTTTTCCACATTGTGGGCCCCCGGCACCTTCAGGCGGACGTCCTCTCTCTCTCCGGCGGAGGTAACCACGGTAAAGCGGGCGTCGTCCAGGGAGTCATAGACCACGTCTTTTGCCTGGTAATCGGCTTCCTCCCCCTCCCCTACGGTGATAATCCGGCAGGGCAGGTCCCGAACGATCTCCCGGTAATCCTCGATACCGGTATCGATAACCACCGCCCCGTCCGCCGGCGTCCTCTGGGCAAACCGCCGGAAAGAGCTGCGTATATCGTCGATATCCCGAAAGAAATCCAGATGGTCCTCCCGTATATTCAAAATAACCGAAACCGTGGGATAGAGCTCCAGAAAGCTGTTGGTGTACTCGCAGGCCTCGGCCACCATGCAGTCCGAGTAGCCAATCCTTACATTTCCCCCGATGGAGGGCAGCATTCCGCCCACAGAGACCGTGGGATCCATCCCTTCCTTCAGAAGAATCTCCGTCAGCATCGAGGTGGTCGTCGTTTTCCCATGGGTGCCCGCCACCGCAGCAGCCTTTTTATAGTTGCGCATGAGTTCCCCCAGAAGCTCCGCCCGGCTGAGAAGGGGCAGCCCCAAACACACCGCCTCCCGATACTCCGGGTTATCCGGATGGACCGCCGCCGTATATACCACAACGGATAGATCCGGGGAAATGTTCTCCTTTCTCTGCCCCTCATAGATCACTGCCCCATCCTTTTCCAGCTTTTGTGTCAGAGGACTTTTGTGCCAGTCCGAACCGCTGACGGAAAATCCCCTGGACAGTAAGATTTCCGCCAGGCCGCTCATGCTGATGCCGCCAATCCCGATAAAATGCACTTTCTCCGGTTTTTCAAAATCAATCTGATACATAACTCTCTCCCCGCTGTTTCTATTGATAGATGGATTCTTCGGCCATTTTCCTCAATATATCCACAATATCTCCCGAGGTCTTTGCCGTCTCATCCACTGTGATATCCGCATATTTTTCATAGAGGGGAACCCTCTCCTCATATAAGTCTTTGAGCGTCATCCCCGGACGCAGGGCCACCCCCCGGTCCGTCAGGTTCGACAGCCTCTGCGAAAGTTCTTCATAGGAAAGCTGCAGATAGGCCACCGTGCCGATGGAGGAAAGGCGCTCCATCGCCTCTCGGCAGTAGATCACACTGCCTCCTGGAGCGATTACGGCCCTTCCCCCTTCGATCTCCCGATTGACGCGGTTTTCCACCGCAAGGAAGCCGTCGAGCCCCCTGGCCGCAATGATATCCTTTAACAGACAGCCCTCCTGCTCCTGAATCAAAAGATCGCTGTCGATAAAGCGATAGCCCAGGCGCTTGGCCAGCAGCACGCCCACCGTGCTTTTCCCCGAGGCAGGCATCCCAATCAGCGTAATATTGTTCCAGTTTCCCTTCAT
>CALWRE010000028.1 GCA_944383835.1 uncultured Lachnospiraceae bacterium
GGCGGCAGCCCGCCGGCATGCGGATCACGGTGCCGGGGCCTACCTGCTGCTCTTTACCGTCTATCACTGCCCGTCCCCTGCCGTCGATGACGGTCCAGACCTCGTCCCGCAAATCGTGGCTGTGGTAGTTCATCCCATGTCCGGGATTCAGCGTCACCTTGATGGTCAGGCTTTCCTCCTCCACATCCAGGATCATAAAATTACCCCAGGATTTCTCCGCGAACATCACCCTCTGCTCGATGCTGTCCACAAAGGGCTTGATATAGCTGGACTGATCCTTGTCCGAGACCAGGATTCCCTCGGCGCTGGCCGAAACCACCACGTCCTTTAAGCCCATGCAGAGCACGGGGACATTCAGCTCGTTGATGATATTTACATTCTCGCATTTTTCATTGCAGATGGCCTGTCCGATGATCGGCTCGCTCATCTCCTCGGTCAGCGTGTTCCAGGTGCCCAGATCCTTCCACTGGCCGCCGAAACGCATGACCTGGATCTCTTTCTCCTGCTCCGCCACCGCATAGTCGAAGCTGATTTTCTGCAGGGTCTCATATTTATCGTACAGATCCTGATAATCCGTAAAGTCGATTCTCTCATGGGCCTTTTCCAGCACGTATTTCAGCTTATAGGCGAAAACGCCTCCGTTCCACAGAGCGCCCTCGGCGATATAGCACCGGGCCGTCTCCTCATCAGGCTTCTCCTTGAAGGTTTTTACCGTGCTGATATCCTCCCTGTCCGCGGGGATAATATAGCCGTACTTCTCGCTGGGATAGGAAGGGGTAATTCCCATCAGCACCAGGTTGGCCTCTCCCTTTGCCGCCTGCTCTCCCAGACGGCAGAGGGCCTGGAAATAGTCTCCATTGACGTAAGGATCCACCGGGCAGACCACCGCCACTTCCTCTTCCGATACGCCGCGGACGTCCCGGAGGTAGGCCGTGGCCAGGGCAATGGCCGGAAACGTATCCCTTCTGGCCGGCTCCACGCTGATTCCCACCGCGTCTCCCAGCTGGTTGTGTATCGCGGAGACCTGGGTCTTGGAGGTGGCAATCGTCACCTCCGCCTCCGGATCCGCCTCCTTGATCTGGCGGTAAACCCGCTGGACCATGGACTCATAGACCCCGTCTTCTCTTTTGAAAATCTTGATAAACTGCTTGGAGCGGATGTCGTTGGATAAGGGCCACAGCCTCTTTCCCGACCCGCCGGACAACAATATAATATTCATCGGCTGTCCCTCTTATCTTTCCGCCCGCATGGGGTTGTGCAGGAAGTCCTCGTAGGCCAGGCGGATTCCGTCCGTGAGCTCCGTCTTATAGGTCCAGCCCAGGTTGGTAAGCTTGGTCACATCCAGAAGCTTTCGCGGTGTGCCGTCCGGCTTCGTGGGATCCCATTTGATCTCTCCGGTATAGCCGATGATTTTCGCCACCAGATCGGTCAGCTCCTTGATCGTCAGCTCCTTGCCCGTGCCCACGTTCACCGTCTCATTGCCGGAATAATGATTCATCAGAAACAGGCAGGCGTCGGCCAGATCGTCCACATAGAGGAACTCCCGCAGAGGGGTGCCGGTTCCCCAGCAGGTCACCTCCGTAAGCCCCTGCACCTTAGCCTCGTGGAAACGGCGGATCAGGGCCGGGAGCACATGACTGTGGGTGGGATGATAGTTGTCGTTGGGCCCATAGAGGTTCGTGGGCATGGCGGAGATATAGTCCGTCCCATACTGGCGATTCAGAAACTCGCAGTATTTCAGCCCGGAAATCTTGGCCAGGGCATAGGCCTCGTTGGTCTTTTCCAGCTCGGAGGTGAGCAGGCAGCTCTCCGGCATGGGCTGGGGAGCCAGCCGGGGATAAATGCAGGAAGAGCCAAGAAAAAGAAGCTTCTTGCAGCCGTTCTCCCAGGCGGAGTGGATCACATTCATCTCCAGAACGATATTATCGTACATAAAATCGGCTAGGGCCTCCTGGTTTGCCACAATGCCTCCCACCTTGGCCGCAGCCAGAAAGACGTAATCCGGCTTTTCCGCCGCAAAAAACGCTTCCACCTCCGCCTGCCGGCAGAGGTTCAGTTCCTTATGGGTGCGGGTGACAATGTTGTGATAGCCCGCCTTCTCCAGGGCGCGGACAATGGCCGAGCCCACCATGCCGCGGTGGCCCGCCACATAGATTTTTGCATCCTTTTCCATCATCGAAACGTACCTTCTTTCTTATTCATCCTTCATCCCGTTTTCGCCGTCCCAGCGGAGGAAAAACGCATGAAGGGCCTCCTGCCAGGGCCTCACCGGGTTTCCTACCGTGCAGCGCAGCATACGATTGTCCAGGGCGCTCCAGGCCGGGCGATCCGCCGACTCCGGATGCATCTCCTTATACCGGACGCTGGTCACAGGCTCCACCAAAGCGTCCGCGCCGCCCTCGGAAACAATGGCGGCCGCAAAATCATACCAGGAGCAGATTCCCTCCCCGGTGCAGTGATAGAGGCCGTACTCCTCGGTGGCAGCCAGCATTAAGATCACATGGGCCAGATCCACGGCGTTGGTGGGATTCCCCAGCTGATCGTTTACCACCTGGAGCTTCCCGGTCTTTTTCGCCGCATTATAGATGGTCTTGACAAAATTTTTGCCGTAATAGCTGTAGAGCCAGGCGGTGCGGACGATAAAGGCCCGGCGGCAGAACTGCTCCACGTACTTTTCACCCAAAAGCTTCGTCGTCCCGTAGGCACTGATCGGGCCGGTGGCCGCCGCCTCGTCCAGGGGGACGCCTCCGTTCTCTCTCCCGCTGAATACATAGTCGGTGGACACATGGACAAGCTTCGCCCCGACTCTCTCGCAGGCGATGGCCAGGTTGCGGGGGCCGACGGCGTTGGCCTGGAAGGCCGTGTCGTGGTTGACCTCGCAGCCGTCCACATTGGTATAGGCGGCGCAGTTGATCACGATATCGGGATGAAACTGCTCCACAAAAGCCACCGTATCTCCCAGCCGGGAGATATCCAGCTGGGGCAGATCCACGGCGGCCACCTCAGCCCCCTTCAGGACGCCGGGAATCGGGCCGATCTCGCTTTTTCCCAGCCGCAGCTGCTTTTGAATTTCCGTTCCCAGCTGGCCTTTCTGGCCGGTAATCATGATTTTCATCGCAGGTATTCCCCTTCCTTCCCGATCAAAGATGGGCGTATCTCCAGTCCTCGCTGGACTTGCCGGTGATATGCAGCACATCGGAGTTCACCATCATGGCGACCAGGCCCTCGAAATCGGTCTTTCTCTTCCAGCCCAGCTCCGTCTCCGCCTTGGTGCAGTCGCCCCAGAGGAATTCCACCTCCGCCGGGCGGAAGAATTCCGGCGCCACGTCCACCAGCAGGCGGCCGGTCTTGGCGTCATAGCCCTTCTCCTCCAGGCCCTTGCCCTCGAAGCGGATGTCAATTCCCACCTCTTTGAAGGCGGCGGTTACAAACTCGCGGACCGTATGGGTCTCGTTGGTGGCCAGCACATAGTCGCCGGGCTCGTCCTGCTGCAGCATTCTCCACATGCCCTCCACGTAGTCGCCGGCAAAGCCCCAGTCCCTCTTGGCGTCCATATTGCCCAAGGACAGCTTCTCCTGCTTGCCGGCCAGGATATTGGCCACGGCCAGGGTAATCTTGCGGGTCACAAAGGTCTCGCCGCGGCGGGGGGATTCATGGTTAAAGAGGATGCCGTTGCAGGCGAAAAGCCCATAGGATTCGCGGTAATTGACGGTAATCCAATAGGAATAGAGCTTTGCCACCCCGTAAGGGCTCTTCGGATAGAAAGGGGTCTTCTCGCTCTGGGGAGCCGTCTCCGGAATGCCGCCGAAAAGCTCCGAGGTGGACGCCTGATAGTAGCGGATCGGCAGGCCGCTCTCCTTGATCGCCTCCAAAAGGCGCAGGGTCCCTACGCCGGTGGCCTCCGCCGTATACTCCGGCACATCGAAGGATACGCCCACATGGGACTGGGCCGCCAGGTTATAAACCTCAGTGGGCTTTAATTTCTCCACCAGACGGGCCAGATTGCTGGAATCCGTCATGTCGCCGTAGTGCAGGTGCACCTTCGGGTTCTTAATCAGATGGGCGATTCTCTCCTCGTTTCCGGCCGTGCTGTGGCGGCGGATAATGCCGTGAACCTCATAGCCCTTATCCAGCAGAAGCTCCGTCAGATAGGAGCCGTCCTGCCCGGTAATGCCAGTGATCAATGCAGTCTTGTCCATATTTTTCTCTCTCTTTCTTTTCTGTTGTGATACGCCGTTATGGTAAAATATTTTTACGGCAAAAAACTTCCATGTGCCAGTATACAGTGCTATAATGATTTTTGCAACGGTCAAACTTGCTTAAAAACAGTAAAATCTTGCTGTGCATTTGCCCCATACTTTTTCAACCGGAGGTCTTCTATGGCTGCTGAATTTCAATCCTTTTCTTCCGTAGGAATCTGCGAATCCCGGCGCTGCCTGCATACGCCCAGTCCCTTTGCCCGTTCCTCCCTGTTCTATGTGCAGGAGGTGGGGATGCTAAAAAGCATCCGCAGCCATCTGTGCAAAAGAAACGGCCTGGATTCCTTTCTCTTTGTCATGGTAAAAAACGGGAGCGGCTTTATTACCCACCAGGGGAATGTCCATGTCTTAAACACCGGCGACTGCGTCTTAATCGACTGCAGCCGCCCCTACTCCCACCAAAGCAGCGAAAAGGAGCCCTGGGAGCTGATGTGGATTCACTTTAACGGGATCACAGCCCCTTCTTATTATTCCTATTTTATCAAAAATTTTCCTTCCGGAATCTTCCATACCGACGACACAAACGCCTTCGCCGCCCCGATTCTCGAGCTTTTGGAGGCGGCCGCCCGCAAGGACCGGATGGCGGAGCTGATCTCCTCCAAGCTGATCACCGACGTCCTGACCCTCTGCTTTACCGTCCCTTTGCAGAAGGAAATGTCGGAAAAAGGAAATTCCGACGGCAAGCTGCAGGCTGTCAAAGAATACATCGACGGCCACTTCGCCGAGAGGTTAACCCTGGATGACTTAAGCGAGCTCTTTTTCTTAAGCAAATTTCATCTGTCCCGGGAATTCAAGCGGGTCTACGGTTCCACGGTGGG
>CALWRE010000029.1 GCA_944383835.1 uncultured Lachnospiraceae bacterium
TAGGCGGAGATCCCACAGGATTTGGAAATATTTGATTTCCTGAGGAGATTCCCGATCTGAAGTTCTTTCACAGCGTCAGAAAACCGATTTTGGGTCTGTTCATTTTGACTCATTTGGTATATCATAAGATTAGCACCTCTTCTTTTGTATTTGTTTGATGTGGTAATCTTATTATACCAAAGATCAGGTGCTATTTTTATGTCAATGAACCGATAAAACATATTTTTTTGCCGGAAAATCAAGTGTCAACACGGATTATGCCGGTGGGAAAGTTGAGTTACAACCTTATAAACTTGTCAAGAACAAAAAATGTCATGGAAATAAAATAACATACCGGCGGTTGGCCTTTGTTCACAAAATCTTTTGTCGCAATTCTCCGCAAATTGTGCTAAGATGTAAGCATCCCTGTTTCGGAGAGGAGGAGACGCCCATGACAGACAAAATTCATATTGAAATGCCTCCGGCTGCCGCTCGCATTGTCGGCCGTCTGCAGCAGGCAGGGTACGAGGCTTACGTGGTGGGCGGCTGCGTCCGGGACTCTGTTCTGGGACGGAGGCCGGGGGACTGGGATATCACCACTTCAGCCCTGCCCAGCCAGGTGAAGGCCCTGTTTCGCCGTACCATCGACACTGGCATCCAGCACGGGACGGTGACCGTCATGGACGGCAGGGAGGGCTATGAGGTGACGACCTACCGGGTAGATGGGATTTATGAGGATGGCCGTCATCCAAAAAACGTGGAGTTTACCTCCAGCCTGGAGGAGGATCTGAAGAGGCGGGATTTCACGATCAATGCCATGGCCTATAATGATACGGAAGGCCTGGTAGACTGCTTTGGCGGGATGGAAGATCTGCGGCGGGGCGTGATCCGCTGTGTGGGCTGTGCGCGGGAGAGATTTTCCGAGGACGCCCTGCGGCTGATGCGGGCCGTGCGCTTTTCCGCTCAGCTGGGTTTCGCCATTGAGGAGGAAACCCTGCAGGCGGCGAAGGAATTGGCCCAGACTCTTTCCAAGGTCAGCAAAGAGAGAATCCAGGTGGAGCTGAATAAGCTTCTGACTTCGCCGCATCCGGATTATTTCCGCCTGCTTTATGAGACGGGCATGACGAAGGTGGTTCTGCCGGAGTTTGACCGGCTGATGGATCTGCCCCAGAGGAATCCATTCCACCGCTATACGGTGGGAGAGCATACGCTGAAGGCTGTGGAGGCCGCCCCGCCCCGGCTTATTCCCCGGCTTACAATGCTTCTGCACGACGTGGGCAAAGGGTGGACGGGCACGACCGACGAAAAGGGCTGCGACCACTTCTACGGCCATGCGCAGGCGAGCCGGGAGTGGGCGGAAGGGTTCTTGCGCGGCCTGAAATATGATAATCATACGATACAGAAGGTGAGCCTTTTGATCGGGTGGCATGATTATGCCCTGCATGCCGATAAGAAAGCGATCCGCCGGCTGATGAACAAGGTGGGGCAGGAAAACTTTCCGGATCTTCTGGATGTCTTTGAGGCGGATACCTTGGCGAAGAGCGATTATGCCATTTCCCTGATTATGCCGGAGCTCGACGAGATACGGAGGCTGACCGCTGAGATCCTGGAAGAGGCGGAGTGTGTGTCCCTTTCGGATCTGGCCGTGAAGGGCAGCGATCTGATCGCGGCCGGGATGCAGCCGGGGCCGCAGATGGGCAAGGAGCTGCAGAGGCTTTTGGAATTAGTGCTGGAAGACCCTTCCCGCAATACCAGAGAATATCTGCTGGGACAGATCGGGAAAAAGCAAAAGAACAAAAGGGAACAATAATAAAACCGCGCTGCAGGGAAAACGTACTGGAAAGCGTACTGCAATAAAAACGATAGAAACGAGGTAAAATTGCGTGAAACCGGAGTTATTTTCCATAGGGCCCTTTACCGTATACAGCTATGGCCTGATGATTGCCATCGGCGTGATCATGGCTGTGGTGGTGGCGGAAAGGCGGGCCCCCAAATACAATTTGAATGGAGACCATATTTTTAATATTGCCATCTGGGGCGTTGTGGGAGGCATTATCGGCTCCAAGGTGCTGTACTGGATTGTGGAGCTGCCCGCCATTATTCAGGATCCTTCTATCCTTTTGGATATCGGCAACGGCTTTGTGATATACGGAGGAATTCTGGGGGGAATCCTGGCCGGCTTTCTCTACTGCCGCGTCAAAAAGCTGAGTTTCCTCCAATATTTTGACCTGGCTATGCCGTCGGTGGCACTGGCCCAGGGCTTTGGCCGCATCGGCTGCTTCCTGGCGGGCTGCTGCTATGGCAGGGAGACGGACAGCTGGTTTCATGTGGTGTTTACCGAGTCCCATATTGCGCCCAACGGCGTGCCGTTAATCCCCACGCAGCTGATTTCCAGCGCGGCGGACTTTCTGCACTTTTTCGTGCTGGTGTGGCTGGCAAAGCGCAAAAAGGGAGATGGACAGGTGGCAGGTTTTTATCTGATCTTTTACAGCATCGGCCGTTCTCTGATCGAGCTTCTGCGCGACGATCCCAGAGGGGCGGTGGGCGGACTGTCCACTTCCCAGTTTATTTCCCTGTTTATCTTGCTGGCGGGCGTGGCGATTGTCGTGATCTGCGGGCGGAGAGGAAAGAAGGCTGCCGCAGCATAAAAGCCGCTGCAGCATAAAGGCCGCCGCTGTCATTAACCCTTAGGTATATACAGGATAACGAATCGAGACTTCTGCGGAGGTCTCGGTTTTTTTATAATGAGGTTTGCAGATATAAGGGAGCAGCAGAAACTGCGGGGTAACAGAGATGACGAAATAATAGAGATGACAAAATAACAGAGATTGCGGAGTAAGAAAGCAATTGCATGCGGCGGAAAGGATAGAGGAGACGGCGATGAAAAGATGGATATTGGCAGCGGCACTGTGCATAGGCCTGGGACTTGTTTTGATGCTGGCGGGCTGTATGGGCCGCCGGGAACAGGGAGAGGCCGAGGGCACGGCGGAGAGCCGGACAGAGAGCGTGGCGGAGAGTGCGGCGGAGAGTCAGGCAGAGAGCATGCCGCGGAGCGCGGCAGAGAGTATAGCTGAAAGCGCCGCCATAGGCGGCGCGGAGCAGGAGGACGGGCTGCAGGAGGAAACAGAGAGCAGCCCTATGGAGAAAACGGAGAACGGCCCTATAGAAGGAACGGAGGAAGAGAGCATGAACCTGGAAACGGCCTATACAGCGGACACGCCCATTGAAGATGTGATAAACGATCCGGTTTTCGGCGATTACGGGCGGCTTATTTTCCCGGTGGACGGTTGGTATTACAGCGGGGATACCCTGGGAGAGCTCAGCCTGACCTGGTACAATAATATTGACCCGGACAAAACGGTGGAGATCGTCAACTATCTTCGGGAGCAGGCCGTCGCCGGGGAGACGGTTTTCTATGACATTTATACCGACGAAGAAAAGGCGGCGGATCCGGAGAAGGAGGATACGGGGCTGTTTTTCTTCCGGGGCGATGAGGGTGCCAGATTTGCTGTCTGCAATGCCGGCGGCGGCTTCGCTTATGTGGGAGCGATGCAGGATAGCTTTCCCCATGCGCTGGAGCTGTCAAAGCGGGGATATAATGCCTTTGCCCTGATTTATCGGCCAGGGGCGCAGACGGCCTGCGAGGATCTGGCCCGCGCCATCAGCTTTATCTTTGAGAACGCGGATGAGCTGGGAGTGGATACGGACTGCTATTCGCTGTGGGGCGGCTCCGCCGGAGGACGGATGGCAGCCTGGCTGGGCTCCTATGGGCCGGCGGCCTTTGGCGGGGATGAACTGCCTCGGCCGGGGGCGGTGATTATGCAGTACACTGGCCATACCGACTATACGGAGAATGATCCGCCGACCTTTGCCTGTGTGGGAGAAAGGGACGGGATAGCCAGCTGGAGAACCATGCAAAGCCGAATCGAAAGCTTAAGCGCATTGGGAATTCCCACGGAGTTCCACCACTATCCGGGGCTCAGCCACGGCTTTGGCCTGGGTACGGGCACGGTAGCCGAGGGCTGGCTCGACCAGGCGGTAGACTTCTGGGAAGAGCAGATGTAGGAAGATGTGAAGATGCAGGAGTTGCAGAATATGCAAAAAATGCAGGAAATATAGGAGCTGCAGAATGTGCAGGAGGAAAATGCCGGATGAAGAATACGGAAATAAAAAATATGAAGATAACGGCGAAGATCAGGACCGCGATGTCTGTCCTGGCTGTATGCATGCTGCTGGGGCTTGCGGCCTGCTCCGGCATGGAATCCGAAACGGAACAGGCGGAGGCAGAGGCGCAGGAGCAGGAGATAGAGCAGTGGGCGGAGAGCCTGGGGCTTTCCGACGAGGGCTTTACCCCGCTTGCCGGAGAGGGAAATACGGTGGCAACGGCCACGGTGACCCCGGATGCGCAGCAGGTTCTCTATCTGTGGGAGGAAGGAAATGCGCCTGCTGTCACCGAGTACACGGTCAATAACGGAGGGTACTTTGACGATCCGGATTTCCGCCCTTATATCACCAGCTTTCCGGTGCCGGAGGGAACTGAGGTAAAGGGGGCGGTGCTTATCTGTCCCGGCGGCGCGTTCCAGTTTCGCAGCGACCAGCCGGAGGGAGTGGATGTGGCGGAGGCCCTGAGCGCCCTGGGCTATCAGAGCTTTGTGGTGGACTACCGCCTGCGGCCCTATACCCAACAGGAGGGAGCCCTGGATCTGGCCAGGGCGGGACGTTTCGTCCGTGCCCATGCAGCGGAGTACGGCATTGAGGAAGAGGACATCGCCGTGATGGGCTTTTCCGCCGGAGGGATTCTGAGCGGCGAGATGCTGCTGCACTTCGACGGGCTGGCGGACGGAACAGCCCTGGATCCGGACTACGAGCCGGATGCGCTGGACCGGATATCCGCCGACGCGGCAGCCTGCGGCATGATCTATTCCTTCTATGGACGGCTCAGCGTGGGTACCACCGACGTGGAGCTGCTGCGATCCGGCGAACTGCCGCCCACCTTCTACTGCTATGGTACCAGGGATCCTTTTTATGATCAGTTCCTGGCCAATGCCGACGCGGCCGAGGAGGCCGGCGTGGAGGTGGAGCGGCTGCAGCTGGACGATATGCCTCATGGCTTCGGCGTCCAGGGCGGCTGGATTCCCGCCTATGACGCATGGCTGTCGGAGGTGTTTGCAGGGGATTAAGCCCTCTCATTGACCAGGGTAAAGCCGGCGCGGGTCAGTTCATCGCGGATTTGCCGGATCTGGGCGGCGTCCCTGGTTTCCAGTCCCAGCTTGATAAAGCAGCTGGTGATGGCCATACTGGTGTCGCTGTGGTCGTAGTGGACGTTCACCACGTTGCCGCCGCAGCGGCTGATGATTTCGCTGACGCTCTGGAGCTGGCCGGGCTTATCCTCCAGGGCGATCATCAGGTTGGTATTGCGGCCGCTCATGACCAGGCCGCGGGTGATGACGCGGCTTAAGATATTGACGTCGATATTGCCGCCGGAAAGCAGGCAGACGGTCTTTTTGCCGGCCAGGTCCAGCTTGTCGAACATGGCGGCGGCCACGCTGACGGCTCCCGCGCCCTCGGCGATCAGCTTCTGCTTTTCGATCAGGGCCAGGATGGCGGCGGCGATCTCGTCCTCGGTGACGGTGACAATATCGTCCACGTATTTGTTTACCATCTCGAAGGTGATGTCGCCGGGATGCTTGACGGCGATGCCGTCGGCAAAGGTGGAGACGGTATCCAGCATAATGGGCTTATGTACATGAATGCTTTCAAACATGCTGGGAGCCCCGGCAGCCTGGACGCCGTAGACCTTTACGTCGGGGCGCAGGTTTTTGATGGCGCAGGCCACGCCGCTGATCAGGCCGCCGCCTCCGATGGGAACCAGCACAGCGTCCACATCGGCCAGCTGGTCGAGGATCTCCAGGCCGATGGTGCCCTGGCCGGCAATAACCAGTTCATCGTCAAAGGGATGGATGAAGGTGGCCCCGGTTTCATCCCGCAGCTTGCAGGCATAATCGTAGGCGTCATCGTAAGTGCCTTTTACCAGACAGACCTCGGCTCCCAAGCGCTTGGTGGCCTCCACCTTGCTGATGGGAGCGCCGTCGGGCATGCAGATGGTGCTCTTTATGCCGTTTTCCGTGGCGGCCAGGGCCACGCCCTGGGCATGGTTGCCGGCGCTGCAGGCGATGATGCCGTGGGATTTTTCTTCCTCGGTCAGCTGGCTGATCTTATAATAGGCGCCCCGCAGCTTAAAACTGCCGGTGACCTGCAGGTTTTCCGTCTTCAGGTAGAGATTGCCTTCGTGGTTGAGGTTCGGAGCTGCGATCAGATCCGTTCTGCGGGCTACATTTTTCAGAATGAAGGCAGCATGATAAATTTTGTCCAGTGTCAGCATAGATTTCCTCCCTCGTCTTATTCGTTATGGATTCGTTATGAGAAGTGCATTTTGGTTTTTCGGGTTTTCCGGCGAGCGGCTTTTATCAGGCTTTGCGGTATGAAAAAACCCGTCCCCTGAGAGAATCTATCCTCTCAAGAGACGGGGCTGATATACTTGCTCTGTATTCTTCACCCGCGGTACCACTCTTGTTGCCGTCCGGGGACGGCCTCTCATTACAGACCGATCAGTCTGCCGGCTGGTAACGGAGCCTGCCGTCCTTCACTACTGCCGCAGGAGGCGGGTTCGCAAGGGCTGCTCTGGGGTGATCCGTCAAAAGCTGCAGTCCGCCTCGCACCAGCCGGCGGCTCTCTGAAGCTGCAGGGCCCTTTTGACCTGTCCCCATGGGAACGCATTTCGGCGGCCAGCCAAGATGCCGGCCGTTTTGTCTGATTGTTTTTCAGTTTACCGTTTCCCGGCGGCTTTGTCAAGTACCGGTTTGTTGACTTTTCATTTTTTCATTTTTTAAATTCCGGTCCGATACAGAGGAATTGCATTGATAACCGGCTCCTCGTAAGGGTGGATACGGCGGACGGCCGCGATGACGGAATCAACCCGTTCCGTGGGGCAGGTGACCTCCACCTTTATCTCCGGCGTCCGGCAGATCTCGCCCTGGGCGCCGATATAGGGCGAGGTTCCTTCCAACGGGCGGAAACAGCCGGTGACCGGGCTGTAGGAGAGACAGCAGTCATAGCGGCCGATGTGGCCGGCGTCCTCCGCGCGGAGGGTCTGCGCGAGGAGTTCCAGGTGGCTCTCCGGAATGAAGATCTCCAGCTTGCAGTATGGAAATTCAGGCATTTTCCTCCCCCTCCTCTGAAGGCAGCAGGCCGGGGAAATGGTCGGCGCGGCGGATGATGCCGAAACCGATGGAGGAAGGGCCGGCATGGACCCCCACCGTGGCACCGATGCGGCAAACCGGAAATTCCATCGACGAACCGAAGGCTTCGGTCAGCCTGCGGCTGACCAGCTGGCCGAAGCGTTCCGCCTCCGCCCGGTCGTAGCCGTAGCCGATTAGGATTGTGCAGCCATCGGGGCCGCAGTCGTAATCACGCAGGTAGAAAAGCAGCAGATCGATCAGGCCGTCCAGGGAGCGCCGCCGCCCTCTCTTTATCCCCGAAGGGTGGATTTCCCCATCCTGCAGGGTGATCAAAGGCTTTACATCCAGCAAGGCGCCGGCAATGCGGGTCATTTTGCCGATGCGCCCTCCGTGCTGGATGTGGTTCAGGTTATCGACGGAGAAGAGGATCCGTCCTGTCGGACGCAGCTTTTCCATGGCGTCTGCTGCCTGCTTGGCCGCAAGACCCATATCCCGCAGGCGGCAGACCTCCAGCAGGAAGGCTCCCTCCCCCAGAGAACAGGACAGGGAGTCTAAAATGTATACGCGGATATCCGGATAGTTTTCCAGAAGCATATCCCGGGCAATCCCGGCGGATTGGACGGAGGAGCTGAGCTTGGAGGAAATGCAGACGCAGACAATATCCAGGCCGCGCTTCGCCCGCTCGGCAAAGACCTGGTAGAAATCCTCAGGAGACGGGGCGGCTGTGCCGGGGTAGACCTTCGGCTCATCGACCATCCGCTGATAGAACACGTCCAGTTTGATTTCCACGCCTTCTTTTTGGTATTCTTTTTGATCGAAAGTGACATAAAAATGAACCAGTCCGATATCCTTCTGTTGGATGATCGTCTCCGGCAGATCACAGGCTCCATCGCTTATTACGCTGAATTTGGGCTCTCCCATGTCAAAAACCTCCCTTCCCAGTTCAAACGCGCTGCAAATCAAATACACTGCGGATCAAACGCACTGTCCTATCCATTAGTATACCACTTTTATTTTTGGAGACAAAAGGGAAATCTTTTTTTGCATGCAAAAAGGCCAAATCACATAGAATGACAGTAGCGATGGAAGCGGAGGGGTAGCGGTGAACGAGAAGAGTATGG
>CALWRE010000030.1 GCA_944383835.1 uncultured Lachnospiraceae bacterium
TGAACCGCGTAGTACCGAACGGTACGCTACGTGGTGTGGAAGGGGAGGGTCAAATCTCCCCTATCCAATCTGTGCTATTTTTTGCAAATTCTGCAGCGGGCGGTAAAAAGGCTGGCTATAAGAGAAAATCCGTGGTATCATATAAGCAAAAGGTCGAACGGGACGGATTGCGGAGGGCGGAACCATCGGAAAAGTAAGAAAGAAAAAAGGATTGGCAGCGGCGGGCCTGGCCTGGCTTTTATGCCTTTGCCTGTGCCTTGCAGGTTGTGGCGTCACAGGAAACAGGCAGGATGGGCGGGAGGAACAGGCGGCCGAGGCGGGCATGACGGAGGGCGGAGACGTTTCTGCGGCCCAGGCAGGGGCTGGCCAGGCTGGAGCCCAGACAGAGGCCGGCCAAACGGGGGCGGTTCCTGCCGGGGCCTCCGAAGAGACCGAGCCCTGGGACAGCAATACCTTTGACCCGCTGTTTTATCCCTATTATGGGATACTAAACGAGGATGAGCAGGCGGTCTACCGGCAGCTGTACTATGCGGTATCAGAAGGCGAAGAGACGGTGGAGCCCTGCCGGCTGGTGGGGCCGGGCCAGGTGGCGCGGATTGCAGAGGCGATTTTCCAGGACCAGCCGGGCCTGTTCTGGCTGGACAACAGCTATCAGTACCGTTATATCGGGGAATATGTGACGGAAATCAGTCTTGCTTTTAATGGTCTGGCGGAGGAACTGGAGAAAAACCGCAGCCTCTTTGAGAGGGCGGCAGAAGCCATCCTGACGGAGGCGCAGGGAGTGTCGGATCCGGAGCAGAGGGAGAGGCTTGTCCATGACCGGCTGCTGGAGCAGACGATATACCGGGAGGAGGCCGCCTATAACCAGACGGCTTACAGCGCCCTGGTCGGGGGCAGCACGGTCTGCGCCGGCTATGCCAGGGCCTTCCAGTATCTGCTGACCAGGCTGGGAATCCCCTGTTATTACTGCACCGGAACGGCGGTGAGTACCAGGGATGGGATGGAGAGAACGGAGTCCCATGCATGGAACATCGTTGTCCTGGACGGGGAGGGCTATAATGTGGACCCCACCTGGAATGACACGGTGCTGGAAGAGCTGGGGCTGATTTATTATGGATATTATAACCAGGCGGACGAGGAATTCTTAAAGGACCATGAGCGGAGTGAAAGCGGCGAGAGGCTGCCCGCCTGCGAGGGCGAGCGGTACAGCTTTGCGGCGGTATACGGGGCGCCGGCTCCGCTGGGGATCCTGGATGGTCTGGGCATGGAGGAAGAGGACGTCCTCTACAGCCTGGCGGAATATGAGCAGAGAAACGCAGAGGTTTTGGCAGAGCACGGAGAAGGGGAATACCAGGCTTACTATCTGATTTACGGGCGGGAGGCTGTGGAGAGTATCCGAAGGACGGTGGAGACCAGGGGGTATGAAAATGGGTTCCTGCGGGAGGCGGTTTCTTCCCTGGGCCTGGCGGACTACAGCTTTTCCATTTATATCAATGTGCGTGAGCTGAGCGGCGGCTGGTATTTGCTGGCGCAGATGACGCAGCTTTATGGATAAGAATAAGGAGGATACGGAAATGGATACGAAGGTGTTTCGCAGCATGTCTTACGGAGTGTACGTGGTGGGCAGCATGGATGGGGACAGGCCGGTGGGCTGCATCGCCAACAGCATTATGCAGATCACGTCGTCCCCGGCCACGGTGGCGGTGAGCCTCAATCACGACAATTATACCAATGGCTGTGTGGCAAAGAGCGGGATTTTCAGCTTTTCCATCCTGGGGCAGAAGTCGGATCCCGGCCTGATTGGCGGCTTTGGTTTCCGCTCCGGCAGGGATGCGGACAAGTTCGAGGGGGTAGCTTACAGGATGGTAAGCGGCTGCCCGGTGATCGAGGACAGCTGCGGCTATGTGGTCTGCCGCGTCATCGACCGGATGGAGACGGCCACCCACACGGTTTTCCTGGGCGAGGTCGTGGACGGGGCGGTGAGCCCGGCGCAGGAGGAACCGATGACCTATGCCTATTACCACCAGGTAATCAAAGGGAAGAGCCCGAAGAATGCGCCTACCTACCTGCCGGAGGAGGAGGCGGCCCAGCCGGAGAGCAGGGCTGTCTGGGTATGCCAGATCTGCGGCTATGTATATGAAGGAGACCCGCTGCCGGAAGGATTCCAATGCCCGGTCTGCCGTCAGGACGCCTCCCATTTTAAACGGGAGGTCCGATAAAGAAAGAAGGCGCCCCGTCGCGGGGCGC
Source organism: uncultured Lachnospiraceae bacterium (assembly GCA_944383835.1). Taxonomy (GTDB): domain Bacteria; phylum Bacillota; class Clostridia; order Lachnospirales; family Lachnospiraceae; genus RGIG7193. The sequence continues at coordinate 2,248 of CALWRE010000030.1, forward strand.
CTCGTCTAAATTATGAAAAGGAGGAGAGCTGATGCTGCAAATCAGCTCTGTTATGAAAATAATGAAAAGGTAGCTTGCTTTGCCTTACGTGAATTATAATACCGAAGAAAAGTGACGAAAACGTGTAAGGGATGTGAAGCTTTTTTTAATCTTATATGGACAGAATGTGAACACCGCTGTTTTTGGACGAAAAAAGAACCGCTTTGACGAGGAGCGGTTCTTTTTTCAATATAGATATAAAAAGGGAGGAGAGCTGATGCTGCATATCAGCTCGATTATGAAAAAAACACGAAAAAGGTAATTTGCTTACGCTTCTCTTAAAGTATATGGGCGAAAGATGAAGAAAAAATGTGAAAGGTGAAAACAATTTTTGAATCGATTGTAAACAAAATATGAACACCGCCGCTTCCGTCTTTGCTGGACTTTTATCATCCGGTCTGATAAAATGGAGGCACCAGAACACAAAGGGGAAGAGGTGACGAAGTCTATGGTAATTACCTATAAATGCCCGAACTGCGGGGGAGCGATGGAGTTTGATGGCCAGAGCGGCAAGCTTCACTGCAGCCAGTGCGGCACGGAAATGACAGTGGAAGAGATGGAAAAGCTCTCGGCGGATTCGCAGGGGGACACAGAGGGCCAGGATACGGACCAGAGCTGGGAGGAAAATCCCCTGGGCGAAGACTGCTATCACCGGGCCGAAGCAGACGAGGAAGAGCAGACGGTCAATATGCAGGTATATCATTGCCCGAACTGCGGGGCGGAGCTTATGACCGATGAAAATACAGCGGCGGTGATCTGCTCCTTCTGCGGAAGTCCTGGGCTTATTGCCGACCGGATGAGCGGGGTGCGCCGGCCGAAGGCGGTGCTGCCCTTTAAGATCACCCGTGACGAGGCGGTGAAGCGTTTCCTTAAATGGACCAAGCACGGCCTGCTTACGCCTAAGGAATTCACATCGAAAAATACATTGGAAAAAATCAGCGGCCTGTATGTTCCTTACTGGCTGTACGATTACCATGTGAATGTGGAGATGCGGGCCAGGGCCACCCGCAGCCGCGTTACCCGCAGGGGGGACACGGAATATACATACACCGATCACTTTAACGTCTACCGCGATGTGGACACGGATTTTGAGCGGATTCCGGTGGACGCTTCCGAGCAGATGGACGATACGGCCATGGAGGGGCTGGAACCCTTTGATTACAGTGGCCTGAAGGAGTTTGATATGGGCTATCTGTCCGGCTATCTGGCGGAAAAATACAATTTCACCAGCGAAGAGCTGGAAGGACGGGCGAAGAACCGTGCCAGGGAGGCTGCCCTGGGGATTACCCGCGGGACGATTGACGGCTATCACACAGTAAACGTGGTAGGGCAGCGGGTCCGAATCGACGAGAAAAAGGCGGAGTACGTGATGCTCCCGGTCTGGGTGCTGAATTACCGCTACCGCGGCCAGAATTATTCCTTCATGCTCAACGGGCAGACCGGCCGGCAGAACGGCAAGCTGCCGATCAGCGCGGGGAAGGCCGTCGGCTGGCTGGGGATTATCACGGGGATTTCATTTGTTGTTTTGATGGCAATCGGGGCGATAGGAGGGCTGCTGTGATGAAAAGAAAAGGTTTGGCCGGGCTGCTCCCGGTGTTGGTTCTTTCCCTGCTTTTGTGCGGATACAGCAGTCTGGATCCGAAGGTTTTTGACGAAGCCGGCCTTCTCACCGAGTCCGAGGAGAATGAGCTGCAGGAGGATATTGTCGATCTGGCCGAGGAGCTGTCCTTGGATATCGTCGTGGTGACGACGGAGGACACCGGCGGGAAGAGCACCGCCTCTTACGCGGAGGATTTTTATGACAGCCATGGGTTCGGCTATGAGAGGGAAAGCGGTTCGGGCATCCTGTTTTTGATCGATATGGATAACCGGCAGTATTATGTGAATACGGTTGCCGCCGCCCAGGAGATCTATACCGACAGCGAGCAGGAGAGTACCCTGGACGATGTGGCGGACGACATGCGGGAGGGCGACTACTACAGCGCCTGCCGCCAGTTTCTGCGCAGTGTGGAAAAGTACGCGACCAATTCGGAGGTGGCCTTAAACGGCTATTACGACGAGGCAGCCGACGCCTTTATCGAATACACGCCGGAGCAGATTCGGGAAAATGAGCGGGCGGCCGAGCTGCGGGAAGTCTTTTCGGCGGGAGAAATCCTGAAAAGGCTGGGAATCAGCCTGGTAATTGGCATCGCAGGAGTCGGCCTGATGATCTTGAACGTGCGGGGACGCAGGATACCGGCGGGAAGAGTATATCTGAAGCCCGGCAGCGAGAGAATCCGGGCGCGCCGCGATTTCCGCACCAATACCACGGTGACGACCCGGCATATCCCGAAGAACAATGGTTCGGGAGGCGGGAGCGGCAAAGGCGGAGGAGGCAGAGGCCATACGACCAGCCACCGCAGCAGCGGAGGCCACAGCCACAGCGGTTCGGGCCGCAGCTTTTAAGGACCGTCCGCTGGAGCCGCAGGTTATGGAGAAGGTGACGGTGGAGTGCTTCGGGGAAGAGTATCCGGAGCCGGAGAAAAAATAAAAGAGAGACAGGCAAACAGACAAGCAGGCAAAAAGAGAAGCAGGCGAAAAGAAAGCAGGCGAAAAGAGAAATAGGAAAAGAGGCGCATGCAATAAAAACGGGTCGCATCGAGAGGGAAATCCATCTCGGTGCGGCCCATCTCTATTCTGGCAGGGGCAGAGATCAGGAGGCGGGGGTCAGGAGACTGGTCACAGCGTAGAGGGTCTGTCCGTTGTAGACCACGCGGGACCAGCCGTTGCTGCCGATGCCGGTGCGCTGGACGACATCCCCGTTTTGGATCGTGGCGATCACCTGGGAGTCGTCCTCCGTGGTCGGCTTGTCCCGCAGGTTGGTCACTTCCTTGGCCGTCATGGCGTCGTTTGCCTCCGTCCAGATAATGTTGCGGGAATCCACATCCTCCGGGTCAAAGGCGCTGTCCGTGGTCAGATAGCTGGTCAGGGCGTAGAGGGTCTGGCCATTGTAGTCCAGCCGGGACCAGCCGTTGCTGCCGATGCCGGTGCGGCGCACCCATTCCCCGTTTACGATGGTGGCGACCACCTGGGTGCCCTCGGTGCTGGGGGCGTCGCGCAGATTGGTCTCTATCTTGGCGGTGACGGAATCGTCCACCGCCTCATAGATACTGTCGCCGGTACTGGGAGCGGGCGTCGGATCGTAGTCGGCCGCTTCCTCTTCGGTGAGCAGGAGGCTGGAAATGGCATAGAGGGTCTGGCCGTTGTAATCCAGCTGAGACCAGCCGCGGCTGGAAACGCCGGTGCGGCGCACCCATTCGCCGTTCGTTATGGTAGCGGCCACCTCGGAGCCCACGGTGGTGGGGGAGGTGCGCAGATTCGTTTTCTCCTTGGCGGTCACCCTTTCATCGACGGCGGTAAAGCTGCTGTCCAAGAGGACATTGCCTGCCTCGCCGGCTGCGCCGGGATCCTGGGGAGAGGCCGTCTCCTCATAGCGGAAATAGGCCACATTGAGATCCACATGTCCCTGGATGCCGGGGACGGAGCCCTGGCTGGTGTACTGCCACATCGTATGGCTGCCCTCATAGGAGGAGGCCTCTGTGTCCGGATAGGGGGCGGACGGGTATTGGGCGACCCAGACGGGATAGACGGCGGCTATCCGGGAGGCGTCCCAGGAGACGCCGTCGGTCAGGTCGTAGGCGGCGGCATGGAAGATGGCCTGGTAGCCGCGGCCCTCGATGGCGTCGAGGAAGGCCAGGGCATTCCGTGTGCGCTCTTCGGTCGTGGTGGAATACATCCGGCTTTCCGGCGAGAGAAAACCCTCGCAGTTATAGGCGATGGGATAGGTGATCGGGTAGCCGGCCACAAAGTCGGCGGTCCAGAGGGCTTCTTCCACGGCCTCCTCCTCGTTTACGGCGGTGGAGAAGAAATAGGCTCCCAGCTGAATGCCGGCCGCCGCCGCGTGCTGCAGGTTGTAAGCGGCATACGGGTCCTCGCAGATTTCACCGGTGTCGGTGGTGCGGTAGCCCACCCGGATGATGGCGAAATCCACGCCGGAGGCGGCCGCCTGCTCCCAGTCGATCCGTCCCTGCCATTTGGATACGTCGATGCCCAGGGTGATATCGGCGGCAGCGGCAGGCTCCTCCGATAAAGAGGCCTCGGCGCCGACGCCGTCGCCGGGGATGCCCTGCCCGTCGGTCTGGGGATCGCCGGGATCGTCCGGAAGGCTTTCCGCCTCGGTCGGGGCGGTGGTCTCCCCGCCGTCGGAGGAGGGCTGGGAACCGGCCTGGATGACAGCGGGGCCCTCGGTCGTTTCTACAATGGCCTCCGCCTGGCCTGACCGGGTCAGAAACCAGAATATGAGGATCAGCGCAATCACGAAGATTACGCCTAAAATGACAAAGATGCGTGCTTTTGCTTTATTTCTTTCTTCCATAAAGATTCTCCATTGCTGTCCTTTTGTCTCCAGTGTATCACCGAATGAGAGGAAAGACAACTGAAGTCTGTTTTTTCCATGCAATGGATTTTCCTATCATCAAAAAGCAGATTCTGTGGTATGATAAAAAGAAGAACGGTAGGAAAACAGAAGAGGAGGAGAGGAATGCAGGTAATCGATTTTCACTGTGATACCCTGAGCCGGCTGCGGGAGGCCGGACAGGAGGGAAGGCCCCGGCTTTTTTCGCACAACGATCTGCACATCGATCTGGAGAAACTGAAAAAGGGAGAGTATCAGATGCAGTGCTTTGCGGCCTTTGTCTATCTGGGAAATAAGGAGGAAAGCCCTCTGGTATCGGCCATGGAGCAGATCGACATCTTTTATCAGATCCTGAAAGCGTATCCGGAGGCGATGGGCCAGGTAAAAAGCTTCGACGATCTGGAACGGATTTCCCGGGAAGGCCGGATCGGCGCCATGCTTACGGTGGAGGAGGGCGGAGCCTGCCTGGGGAGCCTGGGCGTGCTGCGGGACCTGTACCGCCTGGGCGTGCGGATTATGACCCTGACCTGGAATTTTGAAAACGAGCTGGCCTACCCGAACCGGATGCCGGGGCGGGCGCCGGGCGTGACCAAATGCGAGGCGGAGACGGAGCACGGCCTGAAAGAAAAGGGTCTTGCCTTTGTGGAAGAGATGGAGAAGCTGGGGATGATTGTGGATGTTTCCCACCTGTCCGACGCCGGCTTCTGGGATGTGGCCCGCAATGCGACGCGGCCTTTTATCGCCAGCCATTCCAATGCCAGGGCAGTCTGCGGCCATGTGCGCAACCTGACCGACGAGATGATCCGGGCCCTGGCCGATAAGGGCGGAATCACAGGAATCAACTACTGCGCCGCTTTCCTGGATCCTAAGGAGGACGAGGGGGAATGCTTCGGGACGGCGGCCCTTATGGCGGACCATATCGAGCATATCCGTCAGGTGGGCGGCCTGGATGTGATCGCCCTGGGTTCCGATTTCGACGGGATTGGGGACAATCTGGAATTTAAGGACTGTTCGATGGTGCAGCTTTTGGCCGACGAACTGCACCGCCGCCGCTACAGCGACGACGCCATCGAAAAGATTTTCAACGGCAATGCCCGCCGTCTTTTGAAGGAGACGCTGCGCTAGAACGAACCGGACCCATGATAGGACAATGATAGACCAATGATAGGACAATAATAGGACAATGACAGGAAGATTTTAGGATGAATTATAGGAGGAACCAAGATGAAATTTGAACAGCTTCAGAAAGATATGATTGCAGCCATGAAGGCCAGAGATAAGGAGAGAAAGGAGGCGATCTCCTCGCTGGTGTCCGCGGCCAAGAAGGCGGCCATCGACGAGGGCTGCCGGGACGATATCTCGGAGGCCTTAGTGGACCGCGTCATTTTAAAGGAATTAAAAACGGCGAAGGAGCAGCTGGATACCTGCCCGGAGAGCCGGGCGGATCTGTTGGCCCAGTATCAGTTCCGCTATGATGTGATAAAGGAATATGCCCCCGCGATGATGGACGCCGACCAGGTGAAGTCCGTGATATTGGAGCGCTTTGCCGAGGCTGCGGCCACGAAGAATAAGGGGCAGATCATGAAGGCGGTGATGGGCGAGCTGAAGGGCAAGGCCGACGGCAAGGTGATCAGCCAGGTAGTGGACGAACTGTGCAAATAACAAAGGATAGACAAGGAAGACAGACAACGTGAAAAAACTGCTGAAATACCTGGACTCATATAAAAAAGAAAGCATCCTGGGCCCCCTCTTCAAGCTTTTGGAGGCCACCTTTGAGCTGCTTGTCCCCCTGGTCATGTCCGATATTATTGACAAGGGAATTGCCTTTGGGGATACGGGCTATATCCTGCGGATGTGCGCGGTCCTGGTCGCCCTGGGGCTGGTGGGGCTTCTCTGCAGCGTGACGGCCCAGTATTTTGCGGCCAAGGCAGCGGTGGGCTTCGCCACAAAGCTGCGCCGCGCCCTCTTCGGCCATATCGAGAGCCTGTCCTACAGCGAGATGGATACGGTGGGAAGCTCCACCCTGATCACCCGGATGACCAGCGATATCAACCAGGTGCAGAATGGCCTGAATCTGACCCTGCGCCTCCTTCTGCGCTCGCCTTTTGTGGTTTTTGGTTCTATGGTCATGGCCTTTACCATCAACGTAAAGGCGGCCCTTGTCTTTGCCGTCGTCATCCCCGTGCTCTGCGCGGCGGTATTCGGGATCATGTTCGCCGGAATGCCCCTGTACCAGAAGGTGCAGAAGGGAGTAGACCGTATCTTAGGCATCACGCGGGAAAACCTGACCGGCGTCCGGGTCGTCCGGGCCTTTGGCAAGGAGGCGGACGAGACGGCCGGCTTCGACCGGGAAAACGAGGCTCTGACCCGGATGCAGACGCTGGTGGGCAAGATTTCCGCCCTGATGAATCCGGTAACCTATGTGATCATCAACGCCGGCCTGCTGGCCGTCCTGTGGAGGGGCGGCGTTTCCGTTAATATCGGAGAACTGACCCAGGGGCAGGTGGTGGCCCTGGTCAACTATATGTCCCAGATTTTGGTGGAACTCATCAAGATGGCGAACCTGATCATTACGATCACAAAGGCCCTGGCCTGTGCCGGCCGCATCCAGGCGGTCTTTGAGGAGAAGCCGTCCATCCAGGCGTCCGCCGCCCCTGCCCGCAAAGCGGCAGAAGGACGGGGAGCGGCTGTTGCCTTTGAGCATGTGAGCATGGTCTATAAAAACGCCGGGGCGGAGTCGCTGACGGATATAAATTTCGCCGCAAAGCCGGGGGAGACCATCGGCATCATCGGCGGTACCGGCAGCGGCAAGACCACCCTGGTGAACCTGATTCCCCGCTTTTACGATGTATCGGAGGGACGCGTCCTCTTCGACGGGACGGACGTGCGGGAGCTGCCCCTTTCCGAGCTGCGGGACAAGATCGGGGTGGTGCCACAGAAGGCAAGGCTCTTTGCCGGTACGATCCGGGACAACCTGCTGTGGGGCGATGAAACGGCCTCGGAAGAGGAGCTGTGGAAGGCCCTCGAGACAGCCCAGGCAAAGGAGGTTGTGGAAAAGAAAGACGGAGGACTGGACGCACGGGTGGCCCAGGAGGGCAGAAATTTTTCCGGCGGCCAGAGACAGAGGCTGACCATCGCCAGGGCCCTGGTGCGAAAGCCCCGCGTCCTGATCCTGGACGACAGCGCATCGGCTCTGGACTTTGCCACCGACGCGGCCCTGCGCCGGGCGATCCGGGAGATGGAAGGGGCGCCGACGGTGTTCATCGTAAGCCAGAGGACTTCCAGCATCCGCTACGCCGACCAGATCATCGTGCTGGACGATGGCAGGGTAGCCGGCATCGGCACTCATGAGGAACTTTTGGGAAAATGCCCGGTATATAAGGAAATCTACGATTCCCAGTTTGACAGCGGCCAGGCTGGGAGAGCGGCCGGAGAAGGGAGGGCGGCAGAATGAAGAAAAATACGCAGAAAGAAACCCTTCGCAAGGTCCTTCATTACATCCGCCGCTATTGGTTTTTCCTGGGGCTCAGCCTCCTGCTCGCCGGCGTGACGGTTGCCCTCACCCTCTACGTACCTGTGCTCACCGGCCGGGCCGTGGACTATATCGTGGGGCCGGGTCAGGTGGATTTCGACGGCGTCTTTTCCACCGGCGTGACCATCGCGGTGATGGTGGCGGCCACCTCCCTGGCCCAGTGGCTGATGAATGTCTGCAACAATAAGATCACCTACAATGTGATCCGGGATATCCGGGGCGAGGCCTTCCGCCGAATTCAGATCCTTCCTCTCAAATACATCGACAATCATGGGAGCGGGGACATTGTCAGCCGCGTGATCGCCGATGTGGATCAGTTTGCCGACGGCCTGCTGATGGGCTTCACCCAGCTTTTCTCCGGCGTTCTGACCATCGTGGGAACCCTGTTTTTTATGTTTTCCATCAACGGCTGGATTGCCCTGGTGGTGGTCTGCATTACGCCGGTGAGCCTGCTGGTGGCCAGCTTTATCGCGGGACGCACCTTCTCCATGTTTAAGCTGCAGAGCGAAACGAGGGGGGAGCAGACGGCCCTGATCAACGAGATGATCGAGGGGCAGAAGGTGGTGCAGGCCTTCGGCTATGAGCAGAAAGCCATGGAGCGGTTTGACGAGATCAACAACCGCCTGGAAAAATATTCGCTGCGGGCGACCTTTTTCTCCTCCCTGACCAATCCCTGCACCCGCTTTGTCAACAGCCTGGTCTACACCGGGGTGGGGCTTGCCGGAGCCCTGGCCGCCGTGTCGGGACGGCTGAGCGTGGGCCAGCTTTCCAGCTTTCTGTCCTACGCCAACCAGTATACCAAGCCCTTTAATGAGATTTCCGGCGTGGTGACGGAGCTGCAGAACGCCCTGGCCTGCGCGGCCCGCATCTTTGAACTCATCGAGGAGGAGCCGCAGACGCCGGACGACGCGGATGCGGCGGAGCTTACGGATGTGCAGGGACAGGTGGAGATTGACCATGTGGATTTCCGCTACAAGGAGGAGGTGCCTCTGATCGAAAATCTGAATCTGTCGGTGCAGCCCGGTCAGAGGGTGGCTCTGGTGGGCCCCACCGGCTGCGGCAAGACGACGATCATCAACCTTCTGATGCGGTTTTACGACGTGGACGCCGGGGAGATTCGGGTGGACGGAGTACCGGTGCGCCGCGCCACAAGGCACAGCCTGCGTCGGAATTTCGGCATGGTGCTCCAGGATACCTGGCTGAAGGCCGGGACCATCCGGGAAAACATCGCTTACGCCAGGCCGGAGGCCACGATGGAAGAGGTGGTGGAGGCGGCGAAGCTGGCCCATGCCCACGGCTTTATCCGCCGTCTGCCCCAGGGCTACGATACGGTGATCGCCGAGGACGGGGGCAACATCAGCCAGGGCCAAAAGCAGCTCCTTTGCATTGCCAGGGTAATGCTCTGCCTGCCGCCGATGCTGATCTTGGACGAGGCCACTTCCAGCATCGATACCCGGACGGAGTTAAAGATCCAGGAGGCTTTCGCCCGGATGATGGAGGGGCGCACCAGCTTCATCGTGGCCCACAGGCTCTCTACGATTCGGGAGGCCGATGTGATCCTGGTGATGCGGGACGGCCGCATCGTCGAGCAGGGCCGCCACGAGGAACTGCTGGAAAAGGGAGGCTTTTACGCCAAGCTCTACAACAGCCAGTTTGAGCAGTAAAAAGCTATATACAGGCTCTATCCGCTATGATAGAATGAAGATGGAAGGTATTCTGTGCAGTCCATGGACGGTGTATTAATTTGATTCCTTTAACAGCAGAGCGAGAGGAGGAACCAATATGAGAAAAAGGCGAAGGCGGATCGCCGGAATCAGGGTTTTGATTGCGGTCTGCGCCGTGTGCGTGCTTTTTGCCGTATCGCGGACGGAGGCGAGATTGGAGGACGGGAATTATCGCATTGAAAAATTCGATGGGACTCGGATGTATGTGAGAAGCGCGGAATCCGCAGATGCAGGCCAGCATATCGTGGAGGTGCCGGATGACGCATTGATCAGCATATACGATCTGGAGCCGCTGCTGCAGAT
>CALWRE010000031.1 GCA_944383835.1 uncultured Lachnospiraceae bacterium
TGGCCAGCCGGTCGTAATGCTTTCGGTTGACAATCCGTCCGTAATTCGGATTATCCAGAGGGTTTTCACCGAACTGGCTGCGAATCTCCTGCTGAAGGCAGGCCGTCAGGCTGTCCCGGACGCTCTCCTGCACTAAAATATAGTCGGGGGCCACGCAGGTCTGGCCTAAATTGAGATATTTTCCAAAGACGATGCGCCGGGCCGCCAGGGAAAGCTTCGCCGTCTCATCGACGATACAGGGGCTTTTTCCCCCTAATTCCAGGGTTACCGGCGTCAGATGCCGGGCCGCCTTCTCCATCACCAGCTGTCCCACCTGCTTGCCGCCGGTGAAGAAAATATAATCAAACCGATGCTCCAGAAGGTCGGTATTGACCTGGCGCCCTCCGGTGACTACGCTCACCAGCTCCGGCTGCAGGTACTGATCGATCAGCTGCGCCAGCAGCTCGCTGGTGGCCGGAGAGTAGGCGCTGGGTTTTAAAATTACCGTATTGCCGGCAGCCACCGCCGCAATCACCGGATCCAACGACAAAAGGAACGGATAATTCCACGGGCTCATCACCAGCACATTGCCGTAGGGCTCGGGATACACAAAGCTGGAGGCAGCGAACTGCGCCAGGGGCGTGGCCGCCCTTTTCCGCTTCATCAGGCGATGCAGGTGGCGCTCCATATAACTAAGTTCGCTCTTCACCATGCCGATCTCGGCCATGTAGCTTTCCATCGCGCTTTTTCCCAGATCCTCCTGCAGGGCCCTGCAGATATCGTCCTCATGCTCCTCTATCGCACGCCGCAGCCCCTCCAGGGCGGCACGCCGGCTGCTCTCCGGTCGGGTAGCCCCCGAACTGAAAAATTTTCTCTGTCTCTCTAATATCTCCGCTGTGGTCATTCCATTCCTCCTGCTTTTCCTCTTGGATCAGTTTCCCTCACTGTCACCCTTGGCAGCCGTGCTGAAAAACGTTCCCAGGGTATCCAACGACCGAAGGAGGGTATCCCATTCCTCATCGCTCAAATGATTTTCCAGGCTTTCCACCATCTGCTGATGAAATCTGCGGTGAACCGCCTCCGCTCCGCGGCCTTTGTCCGTCAGGCGGACATATATGACCCGGCGGTCCCTCTGTCCCGTCTCCCGGTACAAATATCCTTTTCGTACCAGCACGTTCACCGAGGTGGTCAGAGAGCTGACGCTGATGGACAGGCTAGCCGCAATATGGCTCATATTATTCCTTTCCTCCTGTTCCAGGCTTCCCACCGCCTCGAGGACATGCATCTCCCGCACGGATAAGTCCTTATACTCCGACCGGCCAAGCGCCTGGTCTTCGTACAAAAGAATCTTGTTGAATACGTTTACAAAAAAATCGTTTACTGCTGCCCGGTGTTCCTCTGTCATTGTCTTCTCCTTTTCTCGTTCTAAACACTCTTGCCCCATACCGTGACAAACACCCCCATGTATGATGTTACTCGCGCTGAAAGGACAGCCTTCACAGTTAGCTTCTATTTTAAAACAATACAGAAAAATACTCAACCGAATTTTTGTTATATACGTTACATAAAATGAGGTAAAAGCATCCGGAAGAAGGATTGCCTATGTTAAACTATCTGTGGGCTGCGATGATTCTCGTCGGCGTGATCTGGGGCGCCTTTCACGGCACCCTCGGAGCTGTAACGGAAGGTGCGCTCGGCGGCGCAAAGGAGGCTGTCAGCCTCTGCATCACGATGCTGGGTATTTTATCCCTGTGGAGCGGCGTTCTGAAAATCGGCGAGAGAGCCGGTCTGCTGAAAAAATTCAGCCGGGGCCTGCGCCCTTTCATCCGTTTTCTCTTTCCCCAGGTTCCGGAGGAGCACCCGGCCTGCGAAGCCATGTCCACCAATATCATCGCCAATATGCTGGGACTGGGCTGGGCTGCTACGCCGGCAGGGCTTAAGGCCATGGAGCAGCTGGACCGCCTCAATGAGCACAAAGGACGGGCCACCAACGCCATGTGTACCTTTCTGATCCTGAATATGTCCTCCCTCCAGCTTATTCCCATCAATATGATTGCCTACCGCAGTCAGTACGGCTCCGTAGCCCCCGCCTCCATCGTAATGCCGGCCCTGCTGGCCACCGCCGTATCCACCATCGTGGGGATTGTGGCCGCAAAGCTTTTTGAGAGGTTCTGGCCATGAATCTGATCCTCTATCTCTCCGATATGATCCTTCCCTTTGTCCTCTTTTACATTATTGCCAGCGGGCTGACGGCGGGGCGGCCGGTCTATGACGATTTTGTCGAAGGAGCGAAAGAGGGGTTTCGCACGGTCCTGGGGGTTATGCCGACCCTGATCGGCCTGATGGCCGGGGTATCCATCCTGCGCACCAGCGGCTTTCTGGATTTTCTGGCCAGCCTCCTCTCCCATATTATCTCGGAGGATCTGATACGGCCGGAACTGATCTCGGTCATCCTGGTCAAGCTTTTCTCCTCCTCGGCGGCCACAGGGCTGGCCCTGGATATTTTCAGCCGTTTTGGGGCAGACTCTCTGCCGGGGCTCTCCGCCTCCCTGATGCTCAGCTGCACGGAAACGATTTTTTATACCATGTCGGTTTATTTCATGAGCGTTAAAGTCAAAAAAACACGCTATACTCTGCCGGGGGCCCTGGCCGCCACCGCCGCAGGCGTGGTGATGAGCCTGATCCTGGCCCGCCGGATGCTTGCGTAGAGGAAGAGAACGATACTCCTTGCCGCTTGTTTTTTTATAATCTTAACCCAATCTTTATCATATCCGTGTTATAGTAGGCGGAGAATCTTAAGGGGCTTGGACCGGCCTTCGCCTCCTTCCCCGCGGCATACATGAGGTGATACTATGATAAAGCTGATAAAACGGCAATCCCCAGGACGGATTATCGCTCTGGGCTTTGCCTCCGTGATTCTGATCGGATCCCTTCTCCTGATGCTTCCCATAAGCGTTCGGGACGGCGTCCATCTCCGCTACATCGACGCCCTCTATACCTCCACCAGCGCGGTCTGCGTAACCGGCCTGATCGCGGTGGACGCCGGCGATACCTTCACCCCGGTAGGGCAGTTTTTCCTGGCCATGTTAATTCAGATCGGCGGCCTGGGCGTTACCTCGGTGGGAGCCGGCGTAATCCTCGCGATGCGCAAGCGAATCAATTTTAAGGGCCGCACCCTGATCCGGGAAGCAATGAATCTGGATTCCGGAAAGGGAATCGTCCGCTTTGTCAAAAGCGTACTCTTTACAACCCTGATCTTTGAACTTGCCGGCGCTGTTTTAAACTTTACCGTTTTTGTCCAGGACTATCCCGTTGTGGACGCCATCGGCATCAGCCTCTTCCACTCCATAGCGGCTTTCAACAACTCCGGCTTCGATATCCTGGGCAACTTCCAGAATCTGATTCCTTACCGGGACAATGTGATGCTGAATCTGGTAACCTGCGGGCTGATTGTTTTCGGCGGCATTGGTTTCCTTGTAATCCGGGAGGTGTGGGACAAGCGTTTTCGCTGGCGCAAGCTGTCCATGCATTCCAAGGTGGTTATCTCCGTCAGCGCCGTCCTGATCGTTGTCGGCGGCGTGCTGATTAAGCTTACGGAGGACGTCACCTGGATGGGAGCCTTTTTCCACAGCGTTTCCGCCAGAACGGCCGGCTTTTCCACCTACCCTCTCGGAACCTTCTCCGACGCGGGCCTTCTGGTATTGGTCGTGCTGATGTTCATCGGCGCCTCCCCAGGATCTACCGGCGGCGGTATCAAGACCAGCACCTTCTTTGCCCTAATCCAGGGCATCAAGTCGGCTGCCACCAATACTTCCGAAAAGGCTTTCCGCTTCGCGATTCCAAAGGATACCTTCCGCAAGGCAGCCACCATTACCCTGCTGGCTCTGGGCGTGGTGATCACCGGTTCCTATCTGGTATCGATCCTGGAGCCCCACCTGCCCTTTATGGACATCCTTTTTGAAATTACCAGCGCCTTTGGCACCGTCGGCCTTTCCACCGGCATCACGCCGAATCTGTGCGACGGGAGCAAGTTTATATCCATTTTGATCATGTATATCGGCCGCCTTGGCCCGCTGACCATCGCTTCTCTGTGGTATTTCACCAAGGGTGAAAGGGTGAGCTATCCGGAAGGAAACATTGCCATCGGCTAAAGTACGATTCATTTTATGGAGGAATAAGATTTATGTTTAAGAAATCAAAGAACGACAAAACAACCTACGGCATCGTCGGCCTGGGCCGTTTCGGCCAGGCCCTGGCGGAGGAGCTGTACCATGCGGACGCAGAGCTTCTGGTCATTGACCGGGATGAGGAAAAGGTGCGCGAACTGCGCGAGCTTACGGAAAACGCCTATGTGGTCAAAACCCTGGACAAAAAAACCCTGTCCGAGACCGGCATCCAGAACTGCGACGTGGCTGTCGTCTGCATCGGCGAGCATATGGACACTTCGATTTTAACCACCCTGAACCTGGTATCCCTGGGGATTCCCCTGGTTGTGTCCAAGGCCACCAGCTCCGAACACGGCATTATCCTCTCCAAGCTGGGGGCGGAGGTCGTATATCCCGAAAGAGATATGGCCATCCGGCTGGCGCACCGGCTGGAAACCTCCCGGATGCTGGATTTCATCCAGCTCAGCGAAAAGCTGAACATCACCAAATTCCTTATTCCCAAAAAGGCGGTCGGGCGGACCGTGCTGGACATCAACCTGCGCTCCCGCCTGGGACTCAATATTATCGCCATCGAGAAGGAAAATAAAAACCTGATCAACAATGTGGCCCCGGATTATATCTTTGAAGAGGGAGACATCCTCTATCTGGCCGGGGACAAGGAAGGGATTAACAAGCTGACCCAGTGGGCCGAGAGCTGAACCAAAGATACGAACCATAGATAAGAACCAAAAATAAGAACCGTGGTAAAAATCCCAGCAACTTCTATCGCCGTGCGGATCATTCTGCACGGCGATTTTATTGACACCTTACCTGCATCACGCTATACTGCAAGTAGAAATTTTCCACCTGTGATCTATTCCCTATGAAAGGAGAATTCCATGAGTCCATTTCGTCTCTCTCCCTTCGGCGTTATGCCGGACGGCACACCTGTAAATCTTATCACCCTGCGGCAGGATGATTTAACCTGCGAGCTGATCACCTATGGCGGAGCGGTCCGCTCCCTGACTGTCCCCGACCGGGACGGAAAGCCGACCGACATTGTCCTTGGCCTGGATTCCCTGGACGCTTACCTCTCCCAGGATAAATATCTGGGGGCCCTGGTCGGCCGTTACGCCAACCGCATTGGAAACGCCTCCTTCTCTTTAAACGGCAGGGAATATTCCCTGGCAGCCAACGACGGCCCCAATCATCTGCACGGCGGCCTGCATGGCTTTAACAGCAAGGTATGGACGATAAAGAACCCTGCGGAAGGCGCCGAGGACAGCGAAACGGACCCTCCCAGCCAGGTCGTCCTCTCCCTTGTAAGTCCCGACAGCGAGGAGGGCTATCCCGGAACCCTGTCCGTGCAGGCGACCTACACCCTGACCGGAGAAGGCCTGGAAATCGACTATCAGGCCGTCTGCGACCAGGATACCATCTGCAATCTGACCAATCATTCCTACTTCAATCTTTCCGGCCATGCCAGCGGGCCGGTGACGGAGCAGTATATCCGGCTGAAAGCCTCCGGCTACACCCCTACCTTCCCCGGCTCCATCCCCACCGGCGTGGTCTGCCCGGTGGACGGGACGCCGATGGACTTGCGCCAAGGCTGCCGGATTGGAGAGCATATTGACGACGATTTCCCGCAGCTGGCCATGGCCGGAGGCTACGACCATAACTGGGTGATCGATGGCCCCGCAGGCGTCCTGCGGCCGGCCGCCCTGGCCTGGTCCGAGCAAACCGGCATTGCCCTGGAAGTTCTGACCACCATGCCCGGCATCCAGTTTTATACCGCGAATTTCCTGGAGGACTGTCCGATGGGCAAAGGAGGGGCTTCCTATGTAAACCGAGGCGCTTTCTGCCTGGAAACGCAGTATTATCCGGACTCCCCGCACCATCCAAACTTCCCCAGCCCCATACTGCCGGCAGGGAAACTCTATCATCACAAGACCGTATACCGCATCTGCAAAAAGTAAAGGCAGCGCGCGGTATCCCAATGATTCCATCCAAACGATTACGATAGGAGGCAAGAATGAAATCATCACAGGAACTGCGGGCTAAGCTGCACTCCATCGATCACCGGGGCTATCCCGCCTACAAGGAGCTTCAGGGCAGCTATGATTTCCGCGATTACATTTTATCCATCGACCACGTACAGGGCGATCCCTTCGCCGCCCCCTCCCGCCTGTCCATCCAGGTGGCTGGAAACCAGGCTGGCTTTCCGGCGGAATACGAGGCGACGAAAGCCAGACGGATTACCCTGCAGGATCATCTGACTCGTCTGTTTGGCCGGGAGCTTAACGCCGGCAGTTTTTCCGCCAGGGGTTCCGGCAAAAGCGGCCTTCTCACCGCCTCCCGCTGCGGGCAGGAAGTACTGGAGCGAACGGCCTGCCGCGTTCAAAACGGCTCCGTCCGGATGCGCTTCGAGGCTGGCTTTCCGGCCAGGGGCCGCACCATCGATGCCGGGGAACTGGAAAAGATGCTCTTTGACATCCTGCCGGGCTGCGTCCGCAAAAGCCTCTTTTACCGCAACATCGACCAGCGAAAGCTGAAGGCTGCCATCGATCTTTGCGACGATCAGCAGTATGTCCGCGGGAAGCTAAAGGAGCTGGGGCTCTGCGCCTTCATCGCCAACGGCTCCATCCTCCCCCGCCAAAGCGGAATCTCCGACCTGCCGATGAAGGGGGCGGTTCCCTTTACCTCCCCTTCCTCCCTGGAAGTCGCCCTGACTCTTCCCTGCCGGGGCGAGATAAAGGGCATGGGAATCCCCACGGGCATCACCCTCTTTGTGGGCGGCGGCTACCATGGTAAGTCCACTGTGCTGCAGGCCCTGCAAAACGGCGTCTACAATCACATCGGGGGAGACGGAAGGGAGCTGGTCGTCACCGATGAAACCGCCTGGAAGCTGCGCTCGGAAGACGGACGCAGCATCGCAAGCGTAGATATCTCCCCCTTTATCACCCATCTGCCCGGCGGCAGGGATACCGGACGTTTTTCCTCGGAGGACGCCAGCGGCAGTACCTCCCAGGCAGCAAACCTGATGGAGGCTCTGGAAAGCGGCAGCACCCTTCTTTTGATGGATGAGGACACCTCGGCCACCAACTTTATGATCCGGGACAAGCTGATGCAGCAGGTGATCTCTCCCAAGGAGGAACCGATTACCCCCTACATTCAGCGGGTGCGCAGCCTCTTTCAGGACTGCGGGGTTTCCTCGATTATCGTGGCGGGCAGTTCCGGCTCCTACTTCCATGTGGCGGACACGGTGATTCAGATGAAAAATTACGTACCTCTGGACATTACCGCCCGCGCTAAGGAGGCCGCCAGGGAGTTTCCGGTTTTTTCCGCGGATCAGGAGCTCTTCCCCCGCTGGAACCAGGACCGCAGCCCCCGCCCCAACATGGCCCTGCGCCGGGACGACCGCTTAAAGGCAAAGGCCATGGGAACCAACGAACTTTCCCTGGGCCACGACACGGTGGAGCTGCGCTACGTGGAACAGCTACGGGACAGCGAGCAGACCATGGCTCTGGCCCTTCTTCTGCAGTACGCCGAGCTTCGCCTGATGGACGGGAAAAAGACCCTGCGCCAGATTGCCGACCAGCTGGAAAGCCTGCTCGACCAAAAGGGGTTGGAAGGACTGTTTGACCGGGGCGATGTGCGCTCTTCCCTGGCCCGCCCCCGCCGCCAGGAAATCATGGCCTGCATAAACCGCTACCGCAAGCTGCTGTTTTAATCCTTTCGGATAAGTTTTATCAATGCTTTCCATTGGATTTAAGTATTGGAAATCCTCTATGGAACTGCTAGAATATTTTTTAGGATAACGTAACAGCGGAGGAATTTCTTTATGTCAGCTATGTAGTACCGAAAATTACCCCACGGAGATGAGCAAATCAGTGTGATCGGCCTGGGAATGGGTTCCATTCACGAAGGCAGCGAGGAAGAAATCGAAAAGACGGTGCAAATGGCTATGGATCGGGGCGTCAATTATTTCGATATGGTTGCCTCGGAAGCCAAGCCCTACCCCTGCTATGCCAGAGCCTTCGCCGGAAAGAGGGACAAAATCCTGCTGCAGATGCATTTCGGCGCCCTTTACGATGAGGGAAAATACGGCTGGACCCAGGATCTGTCCAAGATAAAGCGGACCTTTGAAGGCCAGCTGAAACAGCTTCATACCGATTATACGGACATGGGCTTCGTCCACTGCATCGACGAAGTCGAAGATTACAAGCGGGTTCTTTCCAGCGGCCTCTGGGACTATATGCTTTCCTTAAAGGAAAACGGGGTGATCCGCCACCTGGGGCTTTCCTCCCATAATCCGGAAATCGTCCGCCGTTTCCTGGATACCGGCCGCATCGATATGGTTATGTTCAGCATCAATCCTGCCTATGACTATTCCACCGGCACATACGGGATTGGAACCAATGACGACCGCAGCAAGCTGTACCGGGAATGCGAGAGAGAGGGCGTAGGCATCTCGGTGATGAAGCCCTTTGGCGGCGGCCAGCCCTGTCCCCGCGGGATCGACATCGGCCTGATCAATAAATACTATGACCTGGCCTTGGCCGGAGACCAGATGGCCGCAGGCCACTATCACAAGCTCTCGGTAAAGGCGGATGCCTGCGTTCACTGCGGTCACTGCGAAGCCCGCTGTCCTTTCCATGTAAAGCAGGAAACCCGCATGAAGGAAATCGCAGCGTATTTTGGCTGACGCCAAACCATTGCCATACCATCCCATTAAATGTAGATGAAACAGGAGGCCTTTCGATATGTTTCGAGAAATGCGAAGAAAACGCCAGGCTCTTTCCGCCCAGGAATGCATTGCCCTTTTAGAGAAGGGCAGCTCCGGCGTATTGGCGCTGGAAGGAGACGGCGGCTACACTTACGCCGTCCCCTTAAGTTATCTCTATGAAGATAATAAAATTTACTTCCACTGCGCGAAGACCGGGCACAAGCTGGACGCCATCTGCCGCAATCCCCGCGCCTCCTTCTGCGTAATCGGCCAGGACCAGGTCGTTCCGGAAGAATACACCACCTATTTCCGCAGCGTGATCGTCTTTGGAACCATCCGCATTCTCGAAGAGGAGGAGGAAAAGCGGGCCGCCATTGAAAAGCTTGCCCGCAAATACCATCCCCTCGATACGGCGGCAAACCGAGAATCCTACATTGAGAAGGAATGGGCCCCCCTATGCATGCTGGAAATGACGGTGGAGCATATGACCGGCAAGGAGGCCATTGAACTGACCCGGCTGCGGCAAGAGTAAGAGGACGAAAAAGAATTCGAGAAAACCGGGAGCGGAGCCAAAAATCCCTGTCCCGGTTTTTTTAATTTTAAAGGCTTACATATTAAAGGTTTTTCACAAACAAGGCCCGAATGGCGTTCAAAACCGCCAGAATCATTACGCCCACGTCGCCAAATACGGCCAGCCACATTCCGGCAAGGCCCAAGGCTACCAAGGAGAGACAGAGAAGCTTGATGCCGATGGCAAAAACAATGTTCTGATACACAATCCGCAGGCACTTGCGGGAAATCTTGATGGCCTTGGCGATCTTTAGCGGATCGTCGTCCATCAGTACCACGTCGGCTGCCTCGATGGCTGCATCGGAACCCATCGCCCCCATGGCGATACCGATATCGGCCCGGCCCAGCACCGGCGCATCGTTAATGCCGTCGCCGACAAAGGCCAGCTTCTCTTTCTCTGCTTTGTTCTTCAAAAGCATTTCTACCTTTTCCACCTTATCGGCAGGCAGAAGTTCGCTGTATACCTCGTCTATCCCCAGCTCCTTCGCCACCTGATCCGCTACCTTCCGGGAATCGCCGGTCAGCATAACCGTCCGCACAACCCCGGCCTGCTTCAGCTTCCGGATGGCCTCACGGGAATGGGGCTTCACAATATCCGAGATAACAATGTGTCCGGCATACCTCCCGTCGATGGCAATATGGATGATTGTGCCGACGCTGTGGCACTCGATATAGGGGATATCCAGCCGATCCATCAGCTTATCGTTGCCGGCCGCCACCTCTATGCCGTCCACCTTTGCCATTACGCCGTTTCCGCTGATTTCCCGAATATCGGTCACGCGGCTGCGGTCAATCTCCTTCCCATAGGCCCGCTGCAGGCTCTTGCTGATGGGATGGGAGGAAGCGCTCTCCGCCAGGGCGGCGTACTCCACCAGCTTTTTATGGTCGATCTCACTGTGATGGATGCCGTTTACCTCAAAAACGCCCTGGGTCAGCGTGCCGGTCTTGTCAAAGACGACGATCTTAGTCTGGGATAAGGTTTCCAGATAATTGGATCCCTTTACCAGCACCCCTTCCTTGCTGGCCCCGCCGATGCCGGCAAAAAAGCTGAGCGGAATACTGACCACCAAAGCGCAGGGGCAGCTGACCACAAGGAAGGAGAGGGCGCGGTAAATCCAGGTTTCCCAGCCGGCTGCCTGTCCCAGAACAAACAGGTTTGCCAGCGGCGGAAGAACGGCCAGCAGAAGGGCTGCCCCGCAGACCGCAGGGGTATAGATCCGCGCAAACTTGGAGATAAAATCCTCCGACTTTGACTTGCGGGAGCTGGCGTTCTCCACCAGGTCAAGGATTTTGGAGACGGTGGATTCACCGAATTCCTTGGTCGTCCTTATCTTTAAGACGCCGGTCATATTGATGCAGCCGCTGATAACCGCATCACCGGTATGAGCGTCCCGAGGCAGGCTCTCGCCGGTCAAGGCGCTGGTATTTAAAGTGGATTCCCCCTCGGCAATGATGCCGTCGATCGGGATTTTCTCTCCGGGCTGCACCACAATGATGCTGCCGATTTCCACCTCGTCCGGATCTGTCTTGACAAGCTTGCCGTCTCTCTCTATATTCGCATAGTCCGGGCGAATATCCATCAAATCGCTGATATTGCGGCGGCTTTTGCCCACGGCATAGCTCTGGAACCACTCGCCGATCTGATAAAAGAGCATAACCGCGACGGCCTCCGTATAATCTCCGCTCCTGTCGTAGAGGGCCAGACCGATGGCGCCCACCGTTGCGATGGCCATCAGAAAGCTTTCGTCAAACACCTGGCGGTTCTTAATCCCCTTCCAGGCCTTGCGCAGTATATCGTATCCGATTACCAGGTACGGAACCATATAAAGGATGAACCGCAAAATCCCGGTCACCGGCAAAAAATGCAGGACAATCAGCAAAACCGCAGCGGTCAGGATGCGGCCCAGCATAATTTTTTGCTTCTTTGTCATTCTCATCGCTCCCTTTTATAATTCATAGAATTCAAAGAAAGATTTCGCAGTCGTCCTCCACCTTTTTGCAGTTCCTGCGGACATCCTGCATCACGGCCTTATAATCCTGGCCCTCCTCAAACTCCACATTCATCTTCAGCGTCATAAAATTCACCGTGGCGCTTTTGACGCCGGGGGTGCGGCAGGCGGCCTCCTCCATCTTATTGGCACAGTTTGCGCAGTCCACATCAATCTTATAGGTTTTCTTCATCTTGCTTTCCTTCCTTTCTTCCTTTCAGCCTGCATTCACTTGCATTCGCCTTCTATCGCTTCCGCTTTTTAATCCTTAAACAATTAAATCATTGTTTAATTGTTAATTTCATTATATGGCTTCCGCCGTTTTTGTCAATATGTTTTTTCCTTTTCCGCCAAAAAAATTTGTGGTACAATGATTCCAGCGATACGATACAAGCAGACAAGGTTCAGGAGGTGAAATTCCCATGTCCCAAATCATTTTACCGCACGATCACGGCCAGAAGCAGATTGAGCAGGAATTGGCCCACGCGCCCAGTCAGGCCAGTTTCCAGACGGTGGCCGATCTTTTTAAGCAGCTGGGCGACGGAAACCGCGTCCGCATTTTCTGGATCTTATGCCACTGCGAGGAATGCGTTATCAATCTTTCCTCCATGGTCGGCATGAGCAGTCCCGCCGTCTCCCATCATCTGAAGCAATTAAAGGCCGCCGGCCTGATTGTCAGCCGCCGGGACGGCAAAGAAGTATATTACCAGGCGTCCGACACGGAACCCTCCCGCCTTCTCCATCATATGATTGAAAAAATGGTCGCCATCTCCTGCCCGGCCGAGGGCTGCCGCAGCAAAAATACGCCCTTACCTTGAAAAACATATTAAAGTATAATTTGACTTTTTTCCATACTTGCAACTGTAAGATATTTCCGCTATACTTTTCCTATACCATTTACCGTATCCAGCTTACAGTATGGGGGAGTAGAATTTGACTGAGAATACCAATAAAAAGCAGCGACTGCATTGGCAGAAGTCGATTTTCATCACAATACTGTTAATTCTTTTGATGACCGGCGCTTCTTTTATCGTAGTCCACAGGCTGAATCAAATGGAAGAAGAAAAGAGCTTTGAAACGCTGCGCACCGAAACCAGCCGGCTGGCCGGACAGATTGAATTGCTGGCCAGCTTTGACCGCGAACAATTGGAGATTCTCGCCCAGGTTGTCTCGGATTATTACGCCTCGGATTATTACAGCCTGTCCTCACAGGCATTGTGGAATATCCTGGATTCCTATCAGAATGTGGGCATGATTTCGCGTATCGAAATCCTTCTGCCCGATGGAACCATTTTAACAAGCGGCGGCCGGGCCGTGGATGCGGGAGCTTCTATCTCCTTTGCGGAGGCGGCTGCGCAGGGATCCCATATATCCGACCGGGTAACCGATCTGGCAGGCGACGGCTCCTATGTTCTGCGCCATTATGTTCCGGTGACACAGGACGGACAGGTAATCGCCATGCTTTACGGCATTATTCGGCTGAACAGCCTGCCGGATCAGCTCACGGCCCTTTTCCAGGAGCGCGACGCCTCTATTTATATTATAGACAGCCTGACGGGCGACCTGCTGATGGATACCTGGCACCAGGAGCTGGGAAATTTCTGGGAGCTTGGCGAGCGGCCCATGGCTCCCGGCTATAATCACGAACAGCTGAAGGAGGACCTCACCAACGGCAAAAACGGCTATGTCGTCTTTACCTCTAACACCACCGGAGAATACCTTTATTTCTATTTCGAGCCAATGAATATCAATCATTGGCAGATTGCCCTGTCCGTTCCGGAAGATGTTGTATTTGCCGACGCCAATGATATCCGCTTCCTTCTCAATATCTTTCTGGCCTTTGAGATCTGCTGCTTTGTCCTCTATCTTTTGTGGATGCTTCAATATGTGCGCAGTGAAACCCGCCAGAAGCAGCGGCAGCTGGATTCCATCAATTATATCTATGAGGTGGAAAAGCTTCTGTTCAACGCCCACGAAGAGAAGGATAACCTGCTTGCAGCCCTGAAAAAAACGGCGCAGCTTACCTCTGCCCAGAGAATCTTTCTCTGGATTCTGGGAGAATCCGGAAGCAACGTCTCCTTTCGCTGGGAATACGACCGCCCGGAACTCATCCAGGAAAGCGAGCCTCTTCACTGGGAATACAATAAGCAGCTTTTAGACTATTTCCGCCAGGGGCATAATCAGCTGGAATTATACAATTCCCATGACCTGTCGGAGTTTTTTCCCACCCGCCTTCCCGGCGAGATTTTCAGCCTTATGGCGATTCCCATACGGGATGGAAACGACCGGATCTGCGCTGTCCTGGCTGCCTGCAATATTGAAGAGCAGGCCAATCCTACGATGCTGAGGAGCCTGAACCTCAGTTTCAGCATGTTCTGCCGCAATATGCTGACCTACCAGGCCATTAAAGAGAGAGGAGAAAAAGACCTGCTGTCCGGCCTGTATAACCGGAACCGCTATGAAATGGATTTGCCCTCCTACCTGGGCCGCTACCACAGCTCCTTGAGCTGCATTTATGTTGACATAAACGGGCTTCACGAGATGAATAACAGCCAGGGTCACGAAGCGGGGGATCGGATGATCCAGCAGGTCGCCAGGCAGCTCTCCGCCTGTTTTGGCCCCCGTCATTCCTACCGTACCGGCGGAGACGAATTCCTCGCCTTTGCCGTGGACATGGATGAGGAAACCGTCTATGCCCTGGGAAAAAGCATGAAGGATACCCTGGAAAAACAGGAAATCTATATTTCCATAGGAATCGAGTGGGAAGAAGAGGTTTCCTCAATGGAATCCCTGGTCAAAAAAGCCGAAGCAAAAATGTACCAGGAAAAGAAGGCCTTCTATGCCAATGAAAAATATGACCGCAGAAACCGGAGGGAAACATGAAACGAGACCTGCGCCTAATTCTTGCCGCCTTTTTGCTGGCCGCTCTTCTTTTAAGCGGCTGCAGCGGCAATTCCCACTCTTCTCATACGTTCGTCTACTGGGACATCCTCGATACGGTCTGCAGCGTGCAGGTATATCTCACGCCGGAGCAGGAAGACGACGGCTATGAAGACTGGATCCATGAAAGGCTTCTTTCCTACCATCGCCTCTTCGACGCCTATAACGGCTATGAAGGCCTGAACAATGTCTATACCATCAATCAAAACGCCGGCGTCGCTCCGGTGCCTGTGGAGGAGGATCTCTATGAAGTGATCCGCTTCAGCGTTGAAAACATGGAGGAAACCGGCGGAAATACCAATATTGTCCTTGGAAGCGTTACCCAAATTTGGAAGGCTTTTATGAATTCTGTCGCAGAAGAGGAGGAACGGGCCAGAAAGGCCGCCGGGGAAGGGATCGACTCTGTCCCCACCACCGCTTTTCCCAGCGAAGAGGAGCTGGAAGAAGCGGCAAAGCATACCGATATCAGCGGCCTGCTTCTCGATGAAGAAGCCCGGACCGTCTATCTGTCCGACCCGGAAATGCGCCTGGACGTGGGAGCGGTCGCCAAAGGCTATATCGCAGAAAAGCTGGCCGACGACCTGGCGGAGGCGGGAATCGAATCCGCCTGCATAAACCTGGGCGGCAATATCAAAATCCTGGGCAAACGGCTGGCCGGCGACGGCAGAGATTATTACACCTCTGCCATCGAAAATCCCCGATATGACCCGGATTCCGAGGATCCGGAGGAAAGCAGCCGGTATCTGAACGATATGATCCTTCGTCTGAATGATCAGGACTGTATGGTCACCAGCGGAAACTATGAGCGCTTCGTCGATATCGGCGGCATCCGCTACAGCCACCTGATTGATCCTGCCACCGGCTGGCCGGCGCAGGAAATGAGCTCCGTTACCATCCTGGCCCAGGACTCCGGCCTGGCGGACTACCTGTCCACCGCCCTCTTTATGGTGGATGTGGATACCGGCCTGGAAATTCTCTCTCACTATGAAGGGGTGGAGGCCTGCTGGGTCACCTCCGACTATGAAGTCCATTTTTCACCGGGCTTTGAAGACCGTCTGGCGCAGTAAGGAACAGGCCCCTCCGTTTCCGGCTTCGGATGATTCGAGTGCTCCGGATGATCCTGGTGCTTCGGATGATTCCGAGGTTTTATTCCTTTACCTCCACCAGTTCGATCCGGAAATTCAGCTCCTTGCCTGCCATCTCATGGTTGGCGTCAAAGGTGATATTCTTCTCATCTTTGGCTGTAACCGTCACAAGAAAAGGCTGGCCGTACTGATTGCTCAGATATGCTTTGTCGCCCGCATGGAGGCCTTCCGCCCCAGGCAGCTGCGCAATCTCCACTGTAAAGACCGCATTGGGGTCCGGCAGCCCATATGCCTCCTCCGGCATCAGATGAACGTCCACGATCTGACCTACCTCCATATCTGCGACAGCCGCATCAAAGCCATATATCATCTGGCCTGCCCCGCAGATAAATTCCAGGGGTTCTCCCCGATCGTAGGAGGAATCGAACTGCGTTCCATCGTTAAAGGTCCCGCGGTAATGCGTACGGCAGGTTTTCCCCACATTTCGTCCGGTGATGGCGGGAGCGCAGCCGGAGCAGCCTCCGCAGCTGCCACCGCAGGCGTCTGTGCAAGCCGCCTCTTCCTCCTGTGCTTCCGCTTCATGAGATTGTTCTTCCCGCTCCTCTCCGTGATGGCCGCAGGAATGCCCTTCCTCATGGTGACCGCAGGAATGTTCTTCCCCCTGGTGATGGTGGTCACAGTTGGCACCGGTGGATACCAGTTCTCCTTTCAGATATGCCTCCACCGCCTGATCCGCATCTCCCTGCGCCCCGGAGCACAATTCCACTCCCGCTTCCGCCAGCGCCGCCTGCGCGCCGCCTCCTATGCCTCCGCAGATCAGCACATCTACCGCCTGGTCAGCCAGCAATCCGGCCAAGGCTTCATGCCCTACGCCTCCTGCGCTTATGATCTGACTGTCGGTCACCTTCCCATTCTCTGCCTCATACACTTTAAAGCTTTCCGTTCTTCCAAAATGCTGAAACACGTTTCCGTTGTCATACGCTACTGCTATCTTCATTTTATCTCTGTTCCTTTCTGCTGCTGTTATTAGAATAGTCTCCTTTATTTCAGATGTATCTCCACCATTTTAGCATCAAACGATGGAGATTTCAATGAATAGATTTGGTTAGAATAGCTGCCCGAATTGCAGCAAAAGTAATAAGGAAATGCGCTCCTTAGATGCTGCAAGTAAAGTCGCAAAATTGTCTCAAATGTCAAGTTATCTGCGATTTATATTGTTCTTTTTATCTTGATATTATTAGCGCCTTCCGATATAATGTAGACATGATAAGCAGGAACGGAGGTATCCTTTATGAAGTATATAAATGTTAAAACCGCTTCTGACCGTTGGAAACTAACTGAAAAAAGAATTACTACGCTTTGCAGAAACGGACGTATCGAAGGCGCAAAAAAGGAAGGAGGCCTATGGCTTATTCCGGACCATGCTGAAAAACCAATGGATGGCCGCAGAAATAAATTTTTACGAACTTTGAAAAAGGCAGGACACCTGCCTTTGCCCATCGGTGAATCCAATTTCAGAGAATTGGTCGATAAATATTACTATGTAGATAAAACATTGATGCTCAAAGAGTTTATTGATACATTTCCAAAGGTTTCACTTTTTACACGCCCAAGGAGATTTGGCAAGACTCTTGCCATGGACATGATAAAAACTTTTTTTGAGATTAGCGATAAAGACACTTCCAGATATTTTAAGAACAAAAAAATCTGGAGCTGCGGCGAGGTATACCGCAGAGAGCAGGGGAAATATCCCGTCATCTTTGTTACCTTTAAGGATATAAAATTCTCAACCTGGGAACAGGCCTATACGGCAATTCGTGAAGTCATAGCAAACGAATATCTGCGGCATGACATTTTACTGCTAAGTAAAAAATGTAATGAATATGAAAAAAAATATTTCCGCAAGTTAGTGGATGGCTCCATTTCAGAAGTGAGTATGGCAAGAGCTTTTCTTGAACTTTCCCGTATGCTGCATAAGCATTATGATCAATCAGCTATTATTATCATTGATGAATATGATACGCCCATCCAGCAGGGGTATACTGCCGGATATTATGAGCAGATTGTAGAATTTATGCGTAATCTTCTCTCTGGAGCCTTCAAAGACAACTCTAACCTCGCTTACGGTTTTCTTACCGGCATTTTGCGCGTAGCAAAGGAGAGCATTTTCAGCGGGTTGAATAACCTTACCGTTCATTCTATTCTGGATGAAAAGTACAGCGAATATTTTGGATTCACTGCGGATGAAGTCCGGGAAATGGCTGAATACTACGGAGTTCCGGAGAAATATGAAGATATATGCGAATGGTACGATGGTTACCGTTTTGGAAACAGGGACATTTTTAACCCCTGGTCGGTAATCAACTATTTTTATAACGACTGCTTCCCGAAAGCATATTGGCAGTCCACCGGCGATAACAGCATTATCCGTCAGATTGTCGCGGAAGCGGATGATGAAACGGCCGATAACCTGCGCAAACTGATGCAGGGCCAGCTGGTATCCTCTTATATGGATACTTCTGTTATCTATCCGGAAATTAAGAGCAATCCAACTACCATTTACAGTTTTCTGCTTGCAGCCGGCTATTTGAAAATAATAAGCAAAAATGACCTGCATGACGGCAACTCCATCTGCGATGTTGCAATACCAAACAAAGAAATTTTTTATGTATATGAAAAAGAAATTCTCTCCGCACTTTCCAATGTGATTCCGCAGTCTACTGCTATCGCAATCCAGCAGGCCATTTTAAAGCAGGACGTCCCGAAGCTTCAGGAGCAGCTGCAGAAATTGCTGCTTAACTCAATCAGTTCCTTTGATTACGCCCACGAAAATTTCTATCACGGGCTGATTTTAGGTATCTGTGCCATTATGAATAACCTGTACCATGTGGACTCCAACAGGGAATCCGGACACGGCAGATACGACATCCAGCTTAAACCCTGCAACAAGAAACTGCCGGGCATCATTATTGAGTTGAAGGTTCTTGACGAAAAGGTTGCTGAAGACCGTGTGGATGCTGAACTTGAAAAATATGCCCGTGAAGCTTTGGATCAAATCGAGAAGAAACAATATGCCGCTGCAATGAGGCAGGAAGGATTCACCGGGTTCTTTAAGATTGGGGCAGCCTTTTATAAGAAGCACGTCAAATTGATGAGCCAGACTGAGTAATTTTTGAGGTCGTGTTTGCAAAGCACCTCGATTTGTTTGCAAATTTACGCGATCCTTGCTAATAAAATTAGCAGGCATGAAAAGAAGGTTTTTCGAAGAATCAGACAGTCGGAGAAACGAAAAAACGCCGGGACATTGAAAAAAATCAATGTTCCCAGCGTTATTTGCAGGCGTCCCTGAGAGGATTCGAACCTCCGACCTACCGCTTAGGAGGCGGTCGCTCTATCCTACTGAGCTACAGAGACATAATAAATCAGCCTCTTTATTGTAGCCGCATTTGCCAGTAAAGTCAAGTACTTGCAAATATATCCTAATAATTTCCAGTAACATTCACAGACTAAATATTCCATCAACCGTTAAACTGTAAGAGGCGCCTATTACCTCCGAATAATCCTCTATCGCCTGCATAAAGCGCTCCTCATTTCTTTTCCATAAAAGAATAAAAATACAGTCGATCAGATATAGCTGTGCCGTTCGGTTGATCAGGTTAAATCGCTTCGTATGCACTTCATTTGTCCCGCAGCGCAGGCCCACATCGGACATTTTACGAATCGTATTCTCGCGTACTCCTGTGCTTGTGACGGAAATAATTTTTATTCCCTGTTTTCTGGCGATTTCCAGGACGGGTATAACTTCTTTATTTTCACCGCTGAGCGACACCGTAAAAATCACATCGTTTTTTTTCAGGCTGCGCATCAGAGAGATAGCATCCTGGCAGTTATCACTTTTAAATACCGGCATTCCCGTTTCAACCAGACGATAATACATCAGAGACGCCATGGAATAGGAGCTCTTAATCCCATAACAAAGTACTCCGTTTGCATTCGTCAAAAGCTCCACCGCCTCGTTGATATGTATCTCTTCATTCGCCGCCAAAATATCGTCCAGGCTGAGATCGTACATGTTTTTTACTTTCATCATCGTCTCGCTCAGATCTTCCTCATAATCAAGACGATTTGAGATTGCAGACGAACTGTCTATTCCCAGATCTAACACTAAATCTTTAAAGGATGGATAGCCCAGCTTCTGCGAAAAACGTATGACTGTCGACTGCCCGCATCCTGCTTTCTCCGCCACTTTTTCGGATGTCAGCTTGACGATCTCTTTTTCCGACATCAATATCTTGGCAATACGTTTATCGGTGAAACTCAATTTGTCCATATGCTTGCTCAATGTGGATGTGAACATAAAAACTCCTTATCGATTTCACATACAAACCGGCTGACAGAGGCATAAGCCCATATCCTCTGCCAGCCGGAATACCCCTGATCTTTACATAACTGCTGTTACTTCATTATAATTCTTTTCAGCAATTTCTGTCAATTCCTTTGCTACGGATTCCAGATCCAATTTAGGATTTGCTTTTTTCCATCTCTCGACCAGATCCGGATCAAAAGCCCTGGCCCCTTTAAATGCTCCGGCTATACTCCCGCCTATGCATCCGATCGTATCGGAATCACCTCCAGCATTTGCCGCTGAGACGATCACTTTCATCGGATTTCCGTCGGCAGCCAAAATAAATCCCAAGGCTGCGCCCACAGAAGATGCCATAGAACCGTCACAACCAACCACCTCGTCGATTCGGTCTTCGGCCTCCTCCATATCTGCCGCCAGAAGCGCTTCAGGAACAGCCTGCCGAATTTTCTGTATCACTCGTGCTCCCTCTGCTATTCTGCCTGTCTTCTTCCCCTCTTCTTCTCCCTTTCTGGCTCCATATATCATTGCCTTTACAATGGAAATTGTCGTCGCCTCCGGAAGCAAGGCTTCCGCTATTCCTGCTGCAACTGCAGCGGCTCCGCTCATACCATGCTGCGTGCCGTGAGTAGGGCGGCAGGAAACAATGGCGTTTCTTATGGCCTTGTCCAGATCTCCCGGCTTAGTCAGTCCGCAGGCCGCTACACGCATTGCCGCTCCATTACTTGTTCCCTTGTTGTAGTACCCGCCTTCTCTTCCTAATTTGATCGGATCTTCTCCTCTTTTCAACCCTTCTATGACTAGAGAAGTTGTTGGGCCGGCATTCCTTGGATAATATTTCGGATAATTTTCCGTCCAGGAAATCAAAGCTTTGACAGCAGCCTCCACTGTAATATCACCTTTGCAGGCAACGACAGCCTTTGCAAATTCATACATCTGCGAAGCATCATCCGTCACCTCACCAATTTCATTTCCTTTAGCAAACAGCGTATTTCCGCAATATACAAAATTTGTGAGTCGGCCGCCGTAGGCTTCTTTTATCTCCTGCTTTCCCATCGATTCACTCGGTGCCCCAAAAGCATCTCCAATTCCTGCTCCCAGAAGACTTCCTAAAATTTTATCATATAATACTTCGTTCATCTATTCCTCCATCCCTAACAACTTCTCTGCATTCTTGTAATAAAATTTTTCCCTGTCCTCTGCCGTCAGCTCCGGGAACGAATCAAAAAATGAAAGAGAGCATTCCGTGAAATGATCGTAGAACCCACTGCCAAACAAAATTTTTTCGTGCGGCACTGTTCTCAGGGCGGCCCGAAACAGTGACAGCTCAAAACATTCCGATGTATCAAGATATACTTGTGGATATTTTCTGGCAACTTCAATTGCGCTGTATCCATCCCACATACCACCAAGATGCAGAAGCACTGTTTTGGTCTGGGGATGACGCCGGATATAATATTCCCACTGTCCGGGGAGCGTTCGATCGCCTCGTCCCACCATCACTTTGACAAACATACCCTTTTCTCCGCAGATTTCAAATATTTCATCAATATTTGGCGTAATCTCAGGAATATATCCATGTTCGGAAGGATCCAGTTCTACCGCTCTGAACTTTTTAGCGCTGCATATCCACTCTATCTCCTCCGGACAGTCTTCTTCTTTAGGATTAAGCACAGCGCAGGGAAGAAATCTTTTATCTTTCTCACAATAGTTTAATAGATTTCAGATTATCTCTTTAGAAATTCTTATATGCCGGTATAGCCCATAACTACGGGCTTTTCCGGCATTTTTGATAACGGAAGAAGTTCACGTTTTTTCTCATTTTCCCTCACGTCTTTGCT
>CALWRE010000032.1 GCA_944383835.1 uncultured Lachnospiraceae bacterium
GAACTGCTTCTGCCGGTGATCGACGACTGCATCCTGGATGTAAACCTGGAACAGGGAGAGGTCCGGGCCCATCTGATGGAGGGGCTGCTGGATCTATGAAATATTATGTTTTGACCCTGTTCCCGGAGATGATCGAGCAGGGCCTGGGGGTCAGTATCCTGGGCCGGGCCCAGGCCCAGGGGGCGATTTCCTTGCAGGCGGTCAATATCCGGGATTTTTCGGAAAACAAGCACGGCCATGTGGACGATTACCCTTATGGGGGCGGGGCTGGGATGGTGATGCAGCCGGGTCCGATATACCGTGCCTGCCGCGCGGTGGAGGCGGAGATCGGCCATAAGCCCCGCGTCCTCTATATGACGCCCCAGGGACGGGTTTTCGACCAGAAATTTGCCGAAGAATTGGCGAAGGAAGAGGAGCTGGTGTTTCTCTGCGGCCACTATGAGGGAATCGATGAACGGATTCTGGAGATGGAGGTCACGGATTACGTGTCGGCCGGGGACTATGTGCTGACCGGAGGGGAGCTGCCGGCGATGATGATGATCGACTGCATTTCTCGTCTGGTGCCGGGGGTCCTGAATAACGAGCAGTCCTCCAGGGAGGAGTCCTTTTCCGGGAATCTGCTGGAATATCCCCAGTATACGAGGCCGGAGGAATTTATGGGCAGGCGGGTGCCGGAGGTGCTGCTTTCCGGCCACCACGCCAATATTGAAAAATGGCGCCGCGAGCAGTCCATCCGGCGGACCTTCGAGCGAAGGCCGGATCTGCTGGAAAAAGCGGAGCTTACGCAAAAAGAGAGAGAATACGTAAAAACCCTTGCATTTCCGGAAGAAATGTGATAAACTACAGCAGTTGTGAAACGTGAGTAGAGATGGTCCTCTGGTGCGAAAGGCATTAACGAACATCCAAATGAGTAGGAGGTCACACATGAACGACATTATTAAGAGCATCGAAGATGCACAGCTGAAACAGGAGATCACTCCCTTTCGCGTAGGAGATACCGTCCGGGTACATGCCAAGATTCGCGAGGGAAACAGAGAGAGAATCCAGGTGTTTGAGGGAACCGTACTGAAGAGACAGAACGGCGGTATCCGTGAGACTTTCACCGTGAGAAAGACATCCAACGGCGTGGGCGTTGAGAGAACCTGGCCGGTGCATTCTCCCCGGATCGAGAAGATCGAAGTGGTGAGAAGAGGTAAAGTAAGACGGGCTAAGCTGAATTATCTGAGACAGAGATCCGGCAAGAGCGCCAAGGTAAAAGAGATCATGAGATAAAAGGTATGGTGAACTGAGGGGCAAATACGATTGGGTACTTGCCCCTCTTGTCATATACTGCACAGGCATTACCGAGGAGAAAGCAAATCATGAATTACAGGGAACTGAACCGCGAAAAGAGGGAGACGCCCTTTTTGCGCAGCATTGTTTACTGGGCGGCCGATCTGGCGGCCGTGGCTGTGCTGGCAGTCTTTGTGGTACTGTTTTTCTGCGATCGGGTCACCGTGACGGGGCATTCCATGGAGCCGGTGCTGGAGGCGGATGATGTGGTGCTGGTCAATCGGGTAGAATACCACTTCCGTGATCCGGAACGGTTTGATATTATTGTATTTGCAAGGGAAAACAGCGGCGCAGTCAAGACCTATGTAAAGCGGATCATCGGTCTGCCGGGCGAGACGGTGCAGATTGTCGATGGGACTGTATATATCGATGGAACCCCGCTGGCAGAGGAAGCGTTTGCCTATGTGACGCTCAGCGGGCTGGCAGAGGACCCGGTGGTCCTAGGCGAGGACGAATATTTCGTGTTGGGCGATAACCGCGACAGCAGTGAGGACAGCC
The DNA here is from genome assembly GCA_944383835.1 of uncultured Lachnospiraceae bacterium. Taxonomy (GTDB): domain Bacteria; phylum Bacillota; class Clostridia; order Lachnospirales; family Lachnospiraceae; genus RGIG7193. Next base: position 1,831 of record CALWRE010000032.1, read on the forward strand.
GTTTTGTGGGAATCGGCAATGTAAAGCGTTCGCAGATTATCGGAAGGGTATGGTTTCGGATCAGCCCCTTTGAAAATCTGGGGAGCATTCGCTGACCGCCGCACGGACAGCCGAAGATGGAAAAGAGAGGTTAGAGATGAATATTCAGTGGTATCCGGGTCATATGACGAAGGCAAAGAGGAATATGCAGGAGGACATCCGGCTGGTGGATCTGGTGATCGAGCTTTTGGATGCCCGCGTGCCTTTTAGCAGCCGCAATCCGGATATAGACAGGCTGGCCGCAGGCAAGGCCAGGCTGGTTCTTTTAAATAAAGCGGATCTGGCGGATCCGCAGCGGTCGCAGCAGTGGAAGGCCTGGTTTGAAAACCAGGGCTGCCATACGGTGCTGCTGGATTCACGGGCGTCCAAGGCCATGAAGGAGGTCCGGCAGGTGATCGAGGAGGCGTGCAGCCAGAAAAGGGAGAGGGATCGCCGGCGGGGAATCCTGAATCGCCCGGTGCGCGCCATGGTGGTGGGAATCCCCAATGTGGGCAAATCCACCTTTATCAACACCTTTGCCGGCCGGGCCGCGGCGCGGACCGGGGATAAACCGGGGGTCACCAGGGGAAACCAGTGGATTCGCCTGGGCAAAGGGGTGGAGCTTTTGGATACGCCGGGCATTCTCTGGCCGAAGTTTGAGGACGCCCAGGTGGGCTGCCGCCTGGCTGCCTGCGGGGCCATCAGCGATACGATTGCGGATCCGGCAGAGCTTGCGCTGTGGCTGATTGATTTCCTGCAGAGAGAATATCTGTCCCTTCTGCGTGACCGTTACGGGGCCGCGCAGCTTTCCGGCGAGGAAAAGCCGCTGGCCGTCCTGGAGGAAATCGCCCGCCTGCGCGGCTGCATCGGAAAGGGGAGCGAGCTGGATCTCAACCGGGCCGCCAGGCTTCTTCTGGAGGATTTCCGCAGCGGCCGCCTGGGGCAGATTACATTGGAAACGCCGGAGGAATAAGGGGAAAATGACGAGGGAAGAAAAAAGTGCCATGTCAGCCGGACGCAGGAGAAACCGCAGGCGCTATTATGCCTATGAGATCGGCAGCACGTTTGTTTACGGCCTTCTTCTTTTTCTTGTCTGTCTGGCGGTGATTTTTTTTGTGGCGCAGAAGACAGTGGTGGAGGGGGGCTCCATGCTGCCCACCCTTGCGGACGGAGATAACCTGATTGTGGATAAACTGAGCTACCGTTTTACGGAGCCAAGGCGATACGACATCATCGTATTTCATTATCCGGAGGAGGAAGACAGCTATTATATTAAGAGAGTGATCGGATTGCCGGGAGAGACGGTGCTGATCGAAGACGGACAGATATACATAGACGGGGTGCTGCTGGAGGAAAATTACGGAAACGCCCCGATCGAAAATCCGGGCCGGGCCATTTCACTGATAACCTTGGGCGAGGATGAGTATTTCGTCCTGGGGGATAACCGGAAGGTAAGCGCCGACAGCCGGGATCCGGCGGTGGGCAATGTGAGTCGGGATCAGATTGTGGGCAAGGCCTTTGTCTGCATCTATCCCTTTGACCGGATTGGGCTGCTGCGGCATCAATAGGGGGATTTGCGGTGACAAAAGAAAAGATAACAAAAGAAGAGAGGGAAAGGCGGCGCGCCGAAAAGGAGCGCCTCGAGCGGGAGCGGCTGGAGGCCATGCGCTCCTACGAACGACAGTATGAGGAGAGCTGTGCCTATATCTGCGGGATCGACGAGGCCGGCCGGGGGCCTTTGGCCGGTCCGGTGGTGGCGGCGGCGGTGATTTTGCCTGCCGGCCTTTTGATTCCCTATGTGAACGATTCCAAAAAGGTGACGGAGAAGCGCAGGGAGGCTTTGTATCCGGAGATTATGGAAAAGGCCCTGTCCGTAGGGGTGGGCGTGGTTCCGGCTGCCCGGATTGATGAGATCAATATTCTGCAGGCGACCTATGAGGCGATGCGCCAGGCCATTTCCCAGCTTTCGGTGCGTCCCGACGTCCTTCTCAACGATGCGGTCCGCATTCCTAATGCGGATATTCCCCAGGTTCCCATTGTAAAGGGGGATGCAAAGAGTATTTCCATCGCCTGCGCCAGTATCATTGCCAAGGTGACCCGAGACAGGATGATGAAGGATTACGGCGTCCTCTATCCGGAGTACGGCTTTGCCGGGCATAAAGGCTACGGCACGGCGGCCCATATCGAGGCCATCCGGCAGTACGGCCCCTGTCCGATCCACCGCCGCACCTTTATAGAGAAGTTCGTGTGAAAACCGGCCTGTATCGGGAGAATGCATAGCGGCAAGACTAATCGCGGGAGAGCGGGATGGCGCTAAGAAGGAGGCGGGGGATGAAAAGGCAGAATAACAGAGAAGTGGGCAGCCGCTATGAAAAACGGGCGGCTGCTTTTTTGGAACGGCAGGGCTTGGCCATCGTGGAGCTAAATTACCGGTGCCGGGCAGGGGAGATCGATATCGTAGCCAGAGATGGGGAAACCTATGTTTTCTGCGAGGTCAAATACCGCAGAACCCTGGCAAGCGGCGATCCGGCTGAGGCGGTGGATTGGCGCAAGCAGAGAAAGATTTATCTGGCTGCCTCCTGGTATCTGCGGGAGAAAAGGCTTGCTTTAGATACGCCCTGTCGCTTTGACGTGGTGGCCCTGTGGGGAGAGGAAGGGGAGGAAGGCGAAGAGAAGACGAAAATCCGCTGGATCCCGGACGCTTTTGGAATGGGATAGCATGGGATAACAGGAGGCGATACGATGGAGAAGATCCTATTTAAAAGGAAGGGAAAGACGGAGGGAATGAAGATTAAGGTGCGGGAGAACGTGCCTTTTTTGGTTTTTCCCTCTTTTGAGGCGTCGGGGCTGGTAAGCCATGGCTTTTCCACCCGCTTGGGCGGGGTCAGTACCGGAGACTGCCGGTCGATGAATTTTGCCCTGGGGCGGGGAGACAGCCCGGACAATATTATGGAAAATTACCGCCGGATGGCGCGGGCCTTGGACGTGGATCTTTCGCGGATGGTGCTGTCCCAGCAGACCCATACGGTGAATCTTCGCCAGGTGACGGAGGCGGACGCCGGAAAGGGAGTGATCCGGGAAAGGGATTACCGGGATATCGACGGGCTGATGACGGACGTGTCGGGGATCACCCTGGTAACCTCTTACGCCGACTGCGTTCCCCTGTTTTTCCTGGATCCGGTGCGCCGGGTGATCGCCTCTTCCCATTCGGGCTGGAGGGGGATGGTGGGGCGGATCGGCCAGCGCACCGTCCAGGCCATGGAAAAGGCCTATGGCTGCCGCCCAGAGGATCTGATCGCGGGGATCGGCCCCAGCATCTGCGCCGACTGCTACGAGGTGGGAGAGGATGTGGCGGAGGCTTTTGCGGCCGGCTGGGAGAAAAGCCTGCCTGCCGCCGTGCTGCGCCCCTATCCCGGCCGGCCGGGAAAGTTCCGTCTCGATCTGCAGAAGGCCAATGAGCTGATTTTAACGGAGGCGGGCATTCGGCCGGAGAATATCGCCGTAACGGATATCTGCACCTGCTGCAATAAAGAACTTCTTTTTTCCCATCGGGGAAGCAGGGGACGGCGCGGCAATATGGGAGGGTTTCTCTGCCTGCGGGAGCATTGACCGGGCAGAAATACGGGGGCGGCTGTCCTTCTTATTAGTAAAAAGGCCCAGAAAGCCCGCCGAAAAGGTTTAAATTTAAATGTTTTGACGGATGAAACGGCGGAAAAAAGAGATTTTCTCCCTTTTGACGAAAAAGGGAGTTCTTTTTTGACAAACTTCGTTTAAGATTGAACGATAAAAAAATAACATATCTATTGACGAATTCGTATTTTGAAAGTATAATACAAATCGTTAAAGAAATATCGATATAATACCAATGTAAAACCCAATGAAAACTGTGCATGATACTTTAGCATGAAAACACAGTGAAAAGTTCAGGAGGAACGACATGGCTCAGAAAAAAGAAACGACAATGGTAGTTGACAATATGGAGGCCCTGCAGGAGCGCATGAAGCAGCTGCGCGAGGCCCAGAGGATTTTTGCTACGTATACGCAGGAGCAGGTGGACGCGATTTTCAAGGCGGCGGCGATCGCTGCCAACCAGGCGCGGATTCCCCTGGCCAAGATGGCGGTGGAAGAGACCGGCATGGGCGTCGTCGAGGATAAAGTAATCAAGAATCATTACGCGGCGGAGTACATCTACAATGCCTACAAGCACACGAAGACCTGCGGCGTCATCGAGGAGGATAAGGCCTACGGCTACAAGCGGATTGCCGAGCCGGTGGGCGTCATCGCGGCGGTAATCCCCACCACCAATCCCACCTCCACGGCCATCTTTAAGTCTCTGATCGCCTTAAAGACCCGCAACGCCATCATCATCAGCCCCCATCCCCGGGCCAAGGGCTGCACCATCGCGGCGGCCAAGGTTGTCCTGGATGCGGCGGTGAAGGCGGGAGCGCCCGAGGGCATCATCGCCTGGATCGATAAGCCCGCCCTGGATCTGACCAATGAGGTGATGCGGGAGGCCGATCTGATCCTGGCCACCGGCGGACCGGGCATGGTGAAAGCGGCCTATTCCTCCGGCAAGCCGGCCGTAGGCGTGGGCCCCGGCAATACTCCCGCTATCATCGATGATTCGGCGGACATTCAGCTGGCGGTAAACTCCCTGATTCATTCCAAGACCTTTGACAACGGCATGATCTGCGCCTCCGAGCAGTCGGTGATCGTGCTGGAGAGCATTTACGACGCTGTGAAGGCCGAGTTTGCTAAGAGAGGCTGCTATTTCCTGAATCCGGAGGAGACGGAGAAGGTCAGAAAGACCATTATCATAAACGGGGCGGTCAATGCCAAGATCGTAGGCCAGAGAGCCCATGCCATCGCTGCCATGGCCGGCGTCGAGGTGCCGGAGAATACCAAGATCCTGATCGGCGAGGTGGAGAGCGTAGATATCTCCGAAGAGTTTGCCCATGAGAAGCTGTCGCCGGTGCTGGCTATGTACACGGCCAAGGATTTCGACGAGGCCATCGCCAAGGCAGAGCGCCTGGTGGCCGACGGCGGTTACGGCCATACCTCTTCCCTCTATGTCAATACGGCGACGGAGCAGGAGAAGATGGCGAAGCATGCGGCCGCGATGAAGACCTGCCGTATCTTGATCAACACTCCTTCCGCTCAGGGCGGCATCGGAGATTTGTACAACTTCAAGCTCCTTCCGTCCCTGACCCTGGGCTGCGGCTCCTGGGGCGGCAACTCCGTCTCGGAGAACGTAGGCGTGAAGCAGCTTCTGAATATTAAGACCGTGGCGGAGAGGAGAGAGAACATGCTTTGGCTGCGTACCCCGGAGAAAGTATACTTTAAGAAGGGCTGCATGCCTGTGGCTCTGGACGAACTGAAAAATGTGATGGACAAAAAGCGTGCCTTCATCGTCACCGATCAGTTCCTGTATCAGAATAATTATACCAAGCCGATTACCGATAAGCTGGATGAGATGGGCATCCGCTACGCCTGCTTCTATGATGTGGAGCCCGATCCCACCCTGGCCTGCGCGAAAAAAGGCGCCGAGCAGATGACCTCCTTTGGCCCCGATGTGATTATCGCCCTGGGCGGCGGTTCTGCCATGGACGCGGCCAAGATCATGTGGGTAATGTATGAGCATCCCGATGTGGACTTCAAGGATATGGCCATGGATTTCATGGACATCCGCAAGAGAGTCTACACCTTCCCGAAGATGGGCGAGAAGGCTTATTTCGTAGCCATCCCCACCTCCGCCGGCACCGGTTCCGAGGTGACGCCCTTCGCCGTTATCACCGACGAGACTACCGGGGTGAAATATCCGCTGGCCGACTATGCCCTGCTGCCCAACATGGCCATCGTCGATCCCGACAATATGATGACCATGCCCAAGGGACTGACCAGCGCCTCCGGTATCGACGTCATGACCCATGCCATCGAGGCCTATGTGTCCATGATGGCCAGCGATTACACTGACAGCCTGGCGTTAAAGGCAGCCAAGAACGTATTTGAGTATCTGCCCCGCGCTTACGAGAAGGGAGCGGCCGATGTGGAGGCCCGCTGCAAGATGGCCGACGCCTCCTGCCTGGCAGGCATGGCCTTCGCCAATGCCTTCCTGGGCCTGAACCACTCCATGGCGCACAAGCTGGGCGCCTTCCATCATCTGCCTCACGGCGTAGCCAACGCCCTGGTTCTGACCTATGTGATGCGCTACAATGCGGAGGAAGTGCCGACCAAGATGGGTACCTTCCCCCAGTATCAGTATCCGCACACCCTGGCCCGCTATGCGGAGATCGCCCGCTACTGCGGCTTCACCGGCAAGGACGACAAGGAGTGCTTCGAGAAGCTCATCGCCGGCCTGGAGGAGCTGAAGGCGAAGATCGGCATCAAAAAGTCCATCAAGGAGTACGGCGTCGATGAGAAATACTTCCTGGATACTTTGGACGCCATGACCGAGCAGGCCTTCGACGATCAGTGCACGGCGGCCAACCCCAGATATCCTCTGATGAGCGAGATGAAGGAGCTGTATCTGAAGGCATATTACGGCGAGTAAAAAAATAAAAAAAATCGTTGACAAACACAGGTGAGAGTGGTATCCTATCTAATGTCGTGAGTACGAAAACAAAGTAGAGTATCCACTCTCACCTTAGCACGAGCAAGTGACTAAGCGTTCAGGAAGGTACCAGGTACCGTAGGATTGGTGGATAGTCTAACTATCCATTTTTTTATTTATCCATGGGGGTGCAAGACCATTAGCGAGTTAATGATTAACGAACAGATTCGTGACAAGGAAGTCCGTGTAATCGGTGCAGACGGCCAGCAGCTTGGCATTATGTCTGCCAGAGAAGCGATGAAGCTGGCTCAGGAAGCCGAGCTTGATCTGGTGAAAATCGCGCCGACGGCGAAGCCTCCGGTTTGCAAGATCATCGATTACGGGAAATACCGTTATGAGCTTGCCCGGAAGGAAAAAGAGGCAAAGAAAAAGCAGAGAATTATCGAAGTGAAGGAAGTACGCCTCTCCCCCAACATCGATACCAACGATTTGAACACGAAGGTCAATGCTGCCCGTAAGTTCATTTCCAAAGGGGATAAAGTAAAAGTTACTTTGCGTTTCCGCGGCAGAGAGATGAGCCATATGGCGAATTCCAAACACATACTGGACGACTTCGCTGAGAAACTGGCCGATATAGCTATTGTCGATAAGCCTGCGAAGGTGGAGGGCAGGAGCCTGGTCATGTTCTTGACGGAGAAAAGGAATTAAACTTAAGGAGGAACATTGTTATGCCTAAATTGAAGACAAGCAGAGCAGCTGCCAAGCGTTTCAAAAAGACCGGTACCGGCAAGCTCATGAGAATGAAAGCTTATAAGAGTCACATCCTGACCAAGAAGTCTACTAAGAGGAAGAGAAACCTGCGTAAAGCGACCGTTACGGATGCTACCAATGCAAAAGTAATGAAGAGAATTTTACCGTATTGATCTGGTAGTATTGGAAGGAGGAAGACTGAAAGATGGCAAGAGTTAAGGGCGGCATGAACGCCAAGAAGAAACATAATCGCGTATTAAAGCTGGCCAAGGGCTACAGAGGAGCCCGGTCCAAACAGTATAGAATCGCAAAGCAGTCTGTGATGAGAGCTCTGACCAGCTCCTATGCAGGCCGCAAGGAGAGAAAGAGACAGTTCCGTCAGCTGTGGATCGCCCGCATCAATGCGGCGGCCAGAATCAACGGCCTGTCCTACAGCCGCTTTATGTACGGCCTGAAGCTGGCCGGCATCGAGATGAACCGCAAGATCCTGGCCGATATGGCTGTGAACGATGCGGCTGGTTTCGCAAAGCTGGCTGAGACTGCCAAGGCTAAGCTGGCAGCCTGATCGAATCAGGAAAGATAAGGATTTCGTTCCGGAATGGTGTATTCCATTTCGGAACGATAAATAACGGCGTGTGGCTCAGTTTGGTAGAGCGTTCGGTTAGGGACCGAGAGGTCGCAGGTTCGAATCCTGTCACGCCGACTTGGCGATCCGCCATGCGTACCAGTAGCTCAGCTGGATAGAGCAACGGCCTTCTAAGCCGTGGGTCGGGGGTTCGAATCCCTTCTGGTACATTTTACAACTCATATCCGGACAGCTTTCCTGCCTCGCTTCGGGAGACTGTCATATCTTGACGGCGTGTGGCTCAGTTTGGTAGAGCGTTCGGTTAGGGACCGAGAGGTCGCAGGTTCGAATCCTGTCACGCCGATTTGGCCGTGTGCCAGTAGCTCAGCTGGATAGAGCAACGGCCTTCTAAGCCGTGGGTCGGGGGTTCGAATCCCTTCTGGCACATTTTTTTATGAAAATAAAGAACAACAATAGAAAAGCGGTTTCACTGTAAGCTCTCCTTAATTGTAAGGACGGGCTTTTTTTGTGCGATAAAATAATAGCTTTTGATTGAAGCATTTGTGAAAAAATGATATATTTTCAGAAAAGACATAATTGTGTATAATGGTACCAGGACTGGCGGCCTGCCATTTGGGCGGCCTGACACAACAGACAGCAACAGGAGGAGCATATGGAATCCAAAACAGAATTAAAGCCCCCGGTGGAGGTGCGCTACCGGGAAGAACTGGAGGCTCTCAGGGCAGCGGATACGGGAAGAAAGCCGCTGGGGTGGAGGATGTCGCCCAGGGCCGTGCGTACCTTTATTCTGGGAAGCCGCGAACCCATCCGCCATAACGGACGGGAGATCACAGTGCGCAAGAAATATCTGGGAAACGACGCCCTGGTGGAGCGGTGCATCATTACGCTGGCCGGCAGCCGCGGGCTTATGCTGGTGGGAGAGCCGGGCACGGCCAAGACCATGCTGTCAGAACTATTGGCGGCGGCCATCAGCGGCACCAGCCTGAACACCATCCAGGGCACGGCGGGAACCACCGAGGACATGATCAAATACAGCTGGAATTACGCCCTGCTGTTAGCCAAGGGACCGGTGCGGGAGGCTTTGGTCCCCTCCCCGCTGTATATCGGGATGGAGCAGGGGATATTGACCCGCTTCGAGGAGATCACCCGGACGCCGGCGGAGATTCAGGACAGCTTAATCAGCGTTCTCTCCGATAAGGTACTGAATGTGCCGGAACTTTCGGAGGACGGCGTTCTCTTTGCAAAGGCCGGCTTCAACGTCATCGGGACTGCCAACACCAGGGACAAAGGCGTCAACGAGATGAGCAGCGCCTTAAAGCGCCGCTTCAACTTTGAGACCGTGATGCCGGTGCGGGATGTGACCCTGGAAAAGCAGATCATTTTGGGCGAGGTGGAGGAACTGGCCCGCGAAAACCAGATCGATATGGAGCCCGACGAGGATGTGGCGGAGATTTTGGCCTCCACCTTCCATGAACTGCGGGAGGGCGTTTCTTCGATGGGACACCGGATCGACCGGCCGTCGGCCGTGATGAGCGCGGCGGAGGCGGTTTCCGTCTATTATCAGACCATGCTGACGGCCTATTATTACGGGGACTCCCATATGGATATGGGCTGCCTGGTGCAGAACCTGGTGGGAGCCGTGCAGAAGGAAAACAACGACGATCTGGAGAAGCTGCGGGGATATTTTCAGACGGTTGTCCGCGACAAGGGAGGAAAAGAGGGCGGTCTATGGAACAGCTACTACGAGGCCAGGAAATATCTGAGATAGGAGATATGCCGGAAACAGAAGGCATACCGGAGGCAGATGCTATGTCGGAACTGGGCGATATGTCCCGGTTCTGGGATTTGGATGCTCCCGTCCTCTTTTTCCCGGTCCGCCATCACAGCCCTGCCTGCTCTTACCATCTGAAAAAGGCCATCGAGGCCTATAAGCCGGACTGCATCTTGATCGAGGGGCCGAAAAACACGGAGGATTTGATCCCTGTGCTGGTGCATCCCGATACGAAGCCTCCGCTGGCCCTATACTATGCCTACCGGGACAAGGAGGGGCTCGTAAGTCCGGAGAAAGAGGACTATAAGTGCTATTATCCTTTTTTGGACTGCTCGCCGGAGCTGACGGCCCTGCGGGAGGCGAAGCACAGGGGGATCGAGGCCCATTTCATCGATCTGCCCTATATGGAGATTTTGGCAGGGGCAGCCGAAAACGCGGGCGTCCGCCGGGAGGGGGAGAAGCAGACTTACAATGACGATTACCTTCTGGCCCGGAGCCGTTACCTGACGGCCCTCCGCGAGAGGACGGGGCTGCGGGATTTTGAGGAATTCTGGGAGAAATATTTTGAGATCCAGGGCTGCTGCGAGGATACGGAAACCTTCGTCCGGCAGATGCGGGTTTACTGCGGCCTGGCAAGGCTTGGCACGCCGGAGGAGGAGCTGGCGGCCGACGGCTGCCTTCTGCGGGAAAGATATATGGCCGGGGAGATTGCCAGGGCGTCGGCCGGACACGGCCGTCTGCTGGTGGTGACCGGAGGCTTTCACACCTCCGGGCTGGAGCAGCTGTTGGAAAGAAAAGAGGGCGGCGGGCTGCTCTTTACCGGGGAGCCGGTAGGGCTGCACCGGATGGATCCGTCGCTTCAGACCGTCTATCCGATGGCTTATTCCATGGAGGCGGCGGACGCGCTGAACGGCTATGCCAGCGGGATGCAGTCGCCGGGCTTTTACGACCAGGTGTGGAAAAGGCTGGAGGAGGGAGAGGAGCCGGAGATGGCCTATCGGGATACAGTTCTTCATTTCCTGGCGCGGACAGGCAGAAGGGCACGGGCAAAGGAGGAGAACGTTTCCACCTACGATGCGATCTGCGCCCTGTCTATGGCGGAGGGGCTGGCGGCCCTCCGGGGCAAAAGAGGGCCGGGCCTCTATGAACTCCGGGACAGCGCCCTGTCCTCCTTTGTCAAAGGGGAGTACAGCTTATCCACCGACGGGCCGCTGCGGATCCTGTCTGTCCTTACGACGGGGGAACAGACCGGCAGGCTCCCCGCCGACGCCATGCGGCCGCCGCTTTTGGGCGATTTTGAGCGGCAGTGCGCCTTTTTCGGATTGAAAATCCATACCACGGCCGAGCAGGAGGCGGTGCTGCAGATTTTTGCCAAAGATAAGCATAGGAGGCTTTCTCGCTTTTTCTACCAGACGGAATTTCTGGATTGCGGCTTCGCCAAGAGGAAGAAGGGCTCCGATCTGGTGGGCGGCAGGGACAGGAGCCGTGTCCGGGAAATCTGGACTTACCGGTGGTCGGCAAAGTGCACGGCGGCCCTGATTGACGCGTCGGTGCACGGGGCCACGGTGGAGGAGGCCGCCCGCTCCCTTCTGTACCGGCGGTTTGCGGCCAGTTCCAGCTGCCGGGAGGCGGCGGAGCTTCTGGTGAAGGGGTTCCTGATGGGGCTTACCGACGAGCAGGACAGCATGGGAGCCCATCTGGCGGCTGTCCTGGCCCAGGACGGGGATTTCTTTTCCCTGGCCAGAGGCTTTTCCCAGCTGGTGATGCTCGGCGAGCTGCAGGATCTCTACCGGGTCCGCGACCGGATGGATCTGGAGAGGATGACCGGGGTCTGCTTTGAAAAAATCCTGCAGCTTCTGCCCTTTATGGGGCAGACCGGGGAGGAGAAACAGCAGGAGTGCATGGAATGCCTGCGGACTCTCTACCAGGCCACGGGAAAGAAAGGCTGGGCGGATCTGCGGGAGGTCTTTGCCGGGGCCCTATGGCGGATGCTGGACCGCAGGCCCGTAAATCCTGCCGTCGAGGGGGCGGCCCTGGGGCTTTTGTACGGCTGTGACGGGAGCGCGGCCGGCAGGATACGGGAGACGGCGAAAGGCTATATCCAGGGGACGAAGGAGATGCGCGCCCGAAGCGCGGCTTTCTTGCGTGGCCTTTTTTTCACCGCAAGGGATTTCGTCTTTGCGGGAGGAGGCTTCATCGCCCTGATCGACGCCCTCCTGATGCGTCTGCCGGCGGAGGAATTTATGGGGCTTTTGCCGGAACTGCGGCTGGCCTTCAGCTATTTCACCCCGATGGAGACGGATCGGATTGCCGGGCAGGCCGCGTCCCTGCACGGAAAAACTGGAAGCCAGCTGATGAAGGGGCAGGCGGTGTCCCCAGAGGTTTACGCCTATGGGGAGAAACTGGATCTCTATCTGCAGAGCAGGCTGGGGAGAGAGGGCAGGACGGAGAAGAAAAGCGGAGGAAGGAGAGAAAATGAGGGATACGGAGATACTGAACCGCTGGCGGCTGATCCTGGGACGGCAGGCAGGGCAGCAGCTGCCCTTTGGCGAGGGAGCGGCCCTGGAAAATGGGATTTCCTGCTTTGACCTGGAGGACGCCCTGGATTTCCTTTATTCCAGAGAATATGGGGACGATGTGCGCCGGGAAGGAGGAAGGGAGGCCAGCCGTCTGACGGCGGCCACCTGGATCACGAAGATTCGGCGGCTTTTTCCCAAGGAGACGGTGGAGATACTGGAACGGCATGCCCTGGAACGCTATCAGCTGACGGAGCTTCTGACCGATAAAGAGGTGCTGGAAAAGCTGGAGCCCAACCGGGAACTTTTAAAGACCATCCTGCAGCTCAAGCACCTGATGAAGGGGGAGGTGCTGGATACGGCCCGCCGGATTGTAAAAAAGGTGGCGGAGGAGATTGCGCAGAAGCTGGACCAGGATATCCGCCGCTCTCTCCTGGGAAGCCTCGACCGAAACAATGCCAGCCCGGTCCGCTCCATCCGCAACCTGGACGTCAAAAAGACCATCCGCCGCAACCTCAGGCATTACGACCGGGAAAAAGGGCGGCTTATGCTGGAGCAGGTTTATTTCAGCAGCCGTACCCGCCGCTATAACCGGTGGCGGGTGGTGATCGCCGTGGACGAGAGCGGTTCCATGCTGGACAGCGTGATTCACAGCGCCGTGATGGCCGGAATCTTTGCCAGGCTGCCGATGCTGGATACCAGGCTAGTGATTTTTGACACCCAGGTAGTGGATTTAAGCGCCGATCTTTCGGACCCGGTGTCCACTCTGATGAGCATTCAGCTGGGTGGGGGCACCTATATCGCCGGGGCCTTGGCCTACTGCGAGTCGCTGATCGAGGAACCCCAGCGGACGATGGTGGTTTTGGTGTCCGATCTATGCGAGGGCGGAAGTCTTTCCGGCCTTCTGTCGGTGAGCCGAGGGATGATCGAGAGCGGGGCCAGGCTCATCTGCCTGACCGCCCTGGATCATGAGGCCAATCCGGTCTATGACCGGCGCACAGCCGAGCAGCTGGCGGCCCTGGGAGCCTATGTGGGGGCAATGACGCCGGAGGCCCTGGGCGACTTTATGGGAAAGGTGATGGGCTGAAGCGGATGGAAGAGGTAAAGAAGCTGATTTTACAGGCCGACGACGAGTATCTGACCGGCCTGTCCAACAAGGGCACCGTGAAGAGGGCCGCGAAAGATCTGGAGACGGAAAAGCCGGAGGTCTCCTGGGAGGACGGGGAGGCCAAGGTCACGCTGAAGGATGCGGTCTGCCGGATAAAGGCTCCGCTGGCCGAGAGCAGCTGCAGCTGCCCCTCCCGCAGCATTTGCCGTCACCGGATCGCGGCGATCCTCTATCTGCGCCGGATTCTTGCCGGGGACGAGGAAGGCGCGCAGAACGGAGAGGAACAAGGCGGGGAGGAACAAGGCGGGGAGGCAGAAGCGCAAAAGGCTGCCGGAGAAACAGAAACGAAAAAACCCGCGGAGGAAGGGCAGGCCGGAAACGGAGCTGCCGGAGGGGAAACGCTGCCGGAGGAGCCGCTGCAGGCTCTGCTGGAGGAAATGCGTGCCCTTCCCCTGAAACGTCTGCAGAAGGCCTGCGGCAGCCGGGTCTACCGAGGGTTTGTCGCCCGCGCCCAGGCCGGGGAGTTTCCCGCCGTGGAGCGGGGGAGTATCATTACGGTGCGGCTTTCCTGGGAAAATGCGGTGGTAAAGCTTCTGCATCCGCTGGAATATTCCGCCTGCAGCTGCCACAGCCGGGAGCTTTGCTCCCACAAGGCCCAGGCAATCCTGGCCGTCCTGCTGGAAAGCGGGGCGCTTACGCTAAAGGAGCTTTCGTCCGGGCCGGAGGAGACGGCGGAGTGGGATTACGGGGAACTTTCGCAGGCGGCGCAGACGATACGGGAGGAAATCGGCCTGCAGCTTGCCACCGGCCTGTCGAGGCTGTCGCCGGAGGCCGGGGAGACCATGGAGAGGCTGGCGGTCATCAGCCATGGAGCGGGGCTGGCTGATTTTGAGACGGATTTTCGCAGCGCCTCCGCCGAGTACGGACAGTATTTTGGCCGGCAGGCGGCTTTTCGGGAGGAGAGGCTTTTAGAGAGGCTATTGTCCCTATATCGCCGGGCCTGCCGCCTGGAGCAGGCAAAGGAGGCGGAGGAAGTGAGCGCCCTGGCCGGCGTGTTCCGGGAGGAGTACCGGCCTGTGCCGCGGCTGCATCTTACAGCCGTGGGGGCCAGGCATTTTCACAGCAAGGCAGGCTATGAGGGGGATAGGTATTACTTCCTGGAAACGGAGCAGAAGAAATGGTATACCTGGACCGACGCCCGCCCCACCTTCTACGAGGGAACGCGCCAGCGGCCGGCCGGGAGGGGGGAGAACGGCCCCGCCCCCTGGGGCCTGGGCTGCAGCCGGGAGAAGATGATGGAGCTGGAGTTTTATCTCCTCCAGGCCAAGGCGGCCGCTGACGGCAGGCTGTCCGTCAGCCAGGAGACGAAAAGCGAGATTGTGGGAAAACGGGAACTGGACCGGAAGGAGATCCGGGAGATGATCGTCCGGGATTACCGGAGGCTTCTGGGGGAGGAGATTCTGCCGGCAGAGGCGGCGACCGGGGGAGAGCCTCTGGCCCTGGTGGAGGCGAGGACTTACCGGGAAGGGGTTTTCGACTCGGTGCGGCAGCGCTTTTCGATGGAGATCTTCGACCGGGATGGGCGCAGTCTCTTCATTTGGATGAACTATTCCAAAGAAGAAAGGCTGACCATCCAGGCGCTGGAGCGTATGAGCCGGCGGCAGGAGGGGAAAGGGGAGCCGGTTCTGTTTTTCGGCGTCCCCTTTTTGGAAGAAGGAAGGCTGTGCCTGTATCCGATTGAGATCTTTTCTCTGTCGGAATCCGAAGCGGAGACAGGGGCGAAGGAAATAGCGTCGGCCGGCATGGAGGGGGCGGCTGCGGCCTGCCTGGAGGAAGCCGGACCGGAGGGGACGGCAGCGGCCTGCCTGGAGGAGATTGGCATTAAGGGGGCTGCGGCTGGCCCGAAGGCGGCTGCGGTTTCGGCGCAGACGGTCCGGGTGCTGGAACAGTTTCTAAAGAGACTGCGGCGGGCCCTTGCGGACCTGTTTCAGTGCGGCCTTAGCTCCGTGCAGGAGGAAACGGGACGGGAACTGTCCTGTCTGGAGGCGGAAGGCGAGGCCCTGGGCCTTCACCGGGCGGCCGAGGAGCTGGCTCGCCTGAATCGGGAGCTGGAGGCCAGGCGTCACCGGATGGAAAAGGATGCAAAGGCTGCCATCCTGTCCTGGGGATTTCTGATGGAATATGTGCAGAGAGGCCTTCGCCGGACGGCCCTGGATCAGGCGATGGCCGCGATGGATGAGAGAAGGGAAATGGGAAAGGGAATGCAAATGGGAACGAGCATGGGAGGAGAAGAAAATGAACCTGAGTGAGGAGAGAAATTATCAAAAGCTGGCGGACACCCTGGAGGAGCTGGAGCTTTCCGAGGCCAACAGACAGCTGGCGCAGGCGTATTTTGAGCCGGGGTCGCAGGAGAAACCGGAACTTTTAAAGAAGGCGGAGAGGCAGGATTTCTCCGTGCTGCCCAGGGAAAAGCAGGTGAAGAGCGTCGTCTATGCGGAGCACTTAAAAAAGAGGGCGCGGACGGAAGATTTGGGCCGCTACGTCCGCTTTGCGGCGGCTGTGGGCGGTTCCACCGCCTGCTATCTGCTGGTGCAGCATAACTGGGGGATGCAGGACGTCCAGGAGTACCTTGCCCCGGAGCAGGAGGCGGCGATGCGGGCCGAGCTTCTGGTCTGGAATCAATATACCCTGTCCTGGAACGGCATCCGGGATCTGACCGAGACGGTTAAAAAGGATCGCAGGATCATCCGCCGGGCCATGGATCTGTGCTGGAATCGCCATGACAATGCCAAGGTGTTATTGGCGGCTGTTTATCTCTATGACAAAAGGGCGGAGCGCGAGGGGAAAAATCCGCTTTCCATTCTGTTTGGCAGGGGGAACGGCAGCCAGCCCGCCGACGGGGAAGACGTGGTTCGTTTCCTTGCGGACAATTTGGCGGAGAGCCTGCCGGGAATGTTTGAGCCGGCGAACCTATCCGAGGAGGAGAAAAAGGCCCTGCAGGCATACGTGCGAAAGGGCAAGCCTTACGGCGCTTTCCCGGCGGAGCTAAGCCGGATCATGGCGGGGCGGAAATCGGCTCCGTACCTTCTCCTTCTGCTTGCCGGCTGCGCTTTTCTGGCCCAGAGCCATTCTCCCTCCTTCCTGGCATTCCTCCAGATGGCGGCGGCCCTGGACGGGCCGGGGACGCTTCGTGCCTGCCGCAGCCTGTCGGATAACCAGTGGTTCCAGGATCACCTGCCCCTTATGGAGCGGCTCCTGCCGGTGCAGCCGGACGTCTTTGTCCACTGGTATCTGGAAAATCAGATCGGCAGCGGACTGCGCCGGATGGCGAAAAATCATCCGGAATGCATAAAGGCGGAGGCAGAGCGGACCACCTCGGACGGCTACGTTTTCCTGCTGGCCCAGATCAAAGGGGCGAGTCCCGCCCTGTACGAGGAACTGCAAAGGGAGTATTCCGACAGCTATCAGACAAGGCTGGCGGAGGAACTCACCCAAAACATGAAGTCCGGCCAGGCAGAGGCGAAGCGCTATCTGCTGGGAGAGGCGGAGCTTTCCGATCTGTATCCTTACGTATATTCCTGGCGGGGGGAATACGGCTATTATTACAAGGCCTTCGAGAAGCTTCAGTCCATGGAGGAAAAGAAAGGGCAGCTGTACCGCAGGGCCATGGTCCTGGAGGCTCTGAAGATGCGGGGGAACTTTTTCGTTTATCATTATTTTCCCCGCGGTGGCTCCAAGGAGGAGGTAAAGGAAAAGACGGAGGAGCTGCTCTCCCTCTTCGACCAGGAGAAGGTGCCGATTCAGTACCAGGCGGACGCCCTGGATGGGATCTATTCCAGCTACTACTCCGAGACGGATAAAAAAATCTTTTTGGACAGCGCGGCGGCGGCCCTGGCCCGCAGGCTGAAGGACCGCCGGGAAGAGTTTTATACGGCTCTGCAAAACAGCACGGCCATCGGGCGGGCCATCTGCCTGCTGAACCTCGACGCGGACGGGCAGGCGGAGAGGGAAAATATCCTGGCGGCGGCCCAGGACAGCTCGAAGCAGGTGCGGGAGACGGTCGCTGCGATCGCTGCCGGCCATCCGGAATGGGAGCCGGAGATCTGTTCCCTCCTCGGCTCGAAAAAGGGGCAGGACCGGGAGCTGGCAGTCCAGGTGATGAAGAAATGGGGAGTGGAAAAATACCGGGATAAGCTGGAAAAGGCCCTGGAGACGGAAAAGAGCAAGAAGCTGAAAGAGACGCTCCGGGCCTGCCTGGGCGTGGCAGAAGATGGAGAGGCTGCGCCGGTTCAGGGACAGACGCCGGACCAGCTGGCGGCCCAGATTCTGAAAGGCGGCAAGAAGAGAAAGGTGGCCTGGGCCTATGAGACTCCCTTCCACCCGGTTCACCGCAAAGACGGAACCCCGGCTGCCGAGGAATATATGCAGGCCCTGCTGACGGCCTACGCGGACATGACCTTGCCGGGGGTGAACCAGGATGCGAAGAAGCTGGCGAAGGAGCTGGATGGCGGGGAGCTTGCCCGGTATGTGTCGGAGCTCTTTGACAAATGGCTGCAGGCGGGAGCGGAGGCCAAGAAAAAATGGGTGCTCTATGCCGCTTCAATTCACGGGGGCGAGGCCATCGTGCCGGCTTTCCGGCGTCAGATCGAAGCCTGGCCGCAGAACGCCAGAGGAGCCATGGCTGCTGAGGCGGTGAAGGCCCTGGCCTTGAACGGCAGCGCCGAGGCCTTGCTTACGGTGGATCAGATTTCCCGAAAGTTTAAATTCCGCCAGGTGAAGGCGGCGGCCTCCCAGGCCTTGGACTACGCGGCCAGAGAACTGGGCATCAGCCGGGCCGAGCTGGAGGACCGCATCGTGCCGACGCTGGGCTTTGACGAGAAGATGGAGAGGACCTTTGACTATGGGACGAGGCGTTTTCGCATTTATCTGACGCCTGCCCTGGAGTTGGAGATATTCGACGAGGAAGGGAAAAGGCTGAAAAACATGCCCGCCCCCGGAAAAAGGGACGAGGAGGAAAAGGTTGCCGAAAGCTACAGCCAGTTTAAGCAGCTGAAAAAGCAGCTGAAAACCGTGGCGGCCAACCAGAAGCTGCGCCTCTCCCAGGCCCTGACGGCGGAGCGGCTGTGGAGCAGCAGACAGTGGGAGGAGCTTTTTGTGAAAAATCCGGTGATGCACCAGTTTGCCATCGGCCTGATCTGGGGAATCTATGAAGAGGGAGAATTGAAAGATACCTTCCGCTATATGGAGGACGGCAGCTTCAATACCATGGAGGAAGAAGAATTTGAAATGCCGCAGGAGGGCCTGGTGGGCCTGGTCCATCCGGTGGAGCTGACCCCGGAGGAACTGGAGGGCTGGAAGGAACAGCTTTCGGATTACGAGATAACCCAGCCCATCGAGCAGCTTTCGCGGCCGATTTACCGGGTGAGCGAGGAGGAGAAGGAGGCCGATGAACTGACCCGCTTTGGCGGAAAGCTGCTGAACGGCCTTTCCCTCTCCGGCAAACTGCAGGGGATGGGCTGGTACCGGGGCTCTGTCCAGGACGCCGGCGTCTATTATACCTTCTATCGGGAGGACGGCCCCCTGGGCGCAGAACTGGAATTCTCCGGCTGCTATGTGGGAGATGAAAACGAGGAAGTGACGGTGTACGGCGCGGCGTTTTATAAGGCCGGAACCGTGGCGCGGGGCAGTTATGTCTATGACACGATCAAAAAGGAGAATCGCTACCGCCTGGGAGAGGTGAGTCCCCGGTATTTCAGCGAAATCGTGCTGCAGCTGACCCAGGCGACGGCCTCCAGCGAGGAACAGCTGCCCTACCCGGCCTGCAGGCAGTAGGGCCGCCGCTTAATCCAGTATCCTGCCGTCGGTGGAAATCACGACGACCTGCCAGGGGATGAATTTGCCGCTGGCCTGCAGGGCGTGGCGGACAGCGTTTTCCAGTCCGCCGCAGCAGGGGACTTCCATGCGGACGATGGTAACGCTCTTAATATTGTTGCCGGCAATGATCTGGGTCAGCTTCTCGGCATAATCGCCTTCATCCAGCTTCGGGCAGCCGACGAGGGTGATATGATTCCGGATGAAATCCTGATGGAAATTAGCGTAGGCGTAGGCGGTGCAGTCGGCTGCGATGAGAAGGTTGGCGTTCTCGTAGTAGGGCGCTTTTAACGGCACCAGCTTGATCTGCACCGGCCACTGGGACAGCTGACTTGCGGCCTTCTGCTGTTTGGACGCCAGGACGGCGGCCTCGTCATAAGCGGGAGCTTCTCTCTCCTCAAAAGAAATGGCGTCCGTGGGGCAGGCGGGCAGACAGTCGCCCAGGCCGTCGCAGTAGTCCTCGCGGGTAAGGCGGGCTTTGCCGTTTACCATCTCGATGGCTCCCT
>CALWRE010000033.1 GCA_944383835.1 uncultured Lachnospiraceae bacterium
AGGGACGGCTGCTTGGCGGCTGCATGGACTGCCTGGTAAACCTGACCGGCACCTGCTACGACGAAGTCCCGGCCTTTATCCGCCGGTATCAGGAGGATGGGATTATTTGGTTCCTGGAATCCTGCGATCTTAATGTGATGGCGATGCGCCGGGCAATCTGGCAGATGAAGCACAGCGGCTGGTTTGAACATGTGAAGGGCTTTCTGGTGGGACGTCCCCTGCACTTCGGGGAGGAACTGATGGGCCTTGACCAGTACCATGCGGTGCTGGACCTGCTGGCGGAGTATCAGGTTCCGGTGATTATGGATGCGGACTTCGGCCATCTGCCGCCGATGATGCCCCTCGTCTGCGGGGCCCTGGGCCAGGTAAGGGTCAGAGGGAATGAGATCGAGATTTCGTATCTAAAATAATATCCAAAAAAGCAACTGCATTTTTGTGAAAAATGATCATGACATTTTCTTGGCATTAAAATTTCCCCTTTTATAATGGAGAACAAGGGCATTTAAGATGCCCATCCGGCAAATGCCGGAGGCTAGTTATTTTTACTTAGGAAAAAGGAGGAAACAAAAGTGAAACGGAAAATGAAAACCTTGGCGAGTCTGCTGCTTGCACTGGCAATGGTGCTGACAGCCTGTGCGGGCACGCCGACAGAAACGACTCCTGCTGCTACGGAGGCCCAGACAGAAGCGGCTACAGAGGCGGAGGAAACGCCGGCAGTGTCGGAAAATACTTATACGGACGGCACGTATACCGGAACAGGTACTGGTATGAATGGCGACGTGAAGGTTTCTGTAACGGTGGAAGGCGGCAAGATTACAGCGGTAGAGGTGACGGAGCAAAATGAAACGCCCGGTACGGCGGATCCGGCTCTTGAGCAGATCCCGACAGCTATTGTGGAGGCCAATTCGCCTGAGGTTGAGGCGGTATCGGGAGCGACAATGACGTCCAACGCGATTATGGAGGCGGTTACCAATGCTCTCAACGGTGTGACGGAGGAGGAAACCACAACGGAGATTACCATCGATCCAGATGTGATCGTAGTGGGCGCTGGCATGTCCGGTTTAGTTGCTTCAGTGCGCGCTGCCGAACTGGGGGCTAAGGTTTTGGTATTGGAACAGAATTTCCGCGTAGGTGGTTCGGCTAACACGGCTGGTGGTTCTATTTCCGGAGCCGGATACAATATCCAGATCGCGGCCGGAATCGAGGACAGCCCTGAGGCATTTTATGATGATTTTGTCAATATGGGCGGCGGAGAGGAAAACCTGAATCCTGAGATCGCCCTGTATCATGCCGAGCATTCCGGTGAAGCAATTAACTGGCTGCAGGATTATGTAGGCGTGGCCTTTAGTGATACAGTAGACAGCGGCGGATATCTGACGATGAATACGGACCGCGTTACCTACACGGCAGGCGGCGCATCCTCTGGCGGCGGTTCTTATTTTGTCGAAGCGCTGAGCGAGAAGCTGAATGAGGCGATTGAAGCGGGCAATGCCCAGCTTTGCCTGGATACGATGGTAACGGATATCGTCTTGGACGATGATGGAAATGTGGTCGGCGTCATGGTCGGCGATATGGAGATTGATGCTCCGTCCACCATTATTGCTACCGGTGGGTATGGCTATAGTGAAAAATGGCTGAAAGAGTATAATTTCACCAACATTACTTCCAACGATCCTTCGACTGCCATTGGCAGCGGTTTGGATTTTGCTCACAAGGCAGGCGCGGCTTTCGACAACATGGATTACTGTTCCTGCTATGGCGGTTCCGTGCCAGTCAGCGGATTCCAGGCATCTTTGCGCTGTACCATCAATTACAACGGAGCGATCTGGGTAAATATTGACGGAGACCGTGTATTTAATGAGCCGGCGGCAACATCGATGGATAAGCGCACGGTTTGGAGAACAGCTGAGGAGAATACCATCTATGTTGTACTGGCTGAGAGCATGCTTTCCGATGATGAGCCTCTGTTCACCGGTATGATGAGCAATTCCGAGGGCTTCACCAATGATGAGAAGATCGCGGAACTGATCGAGGAAGGTTATATGTTCAAGGCGGATACCATTGAAGAACTGGGCGAGATGATCGGAGCGGAGAATCTGGCCGCTACGGTTGCACAGTATAATGCGGACTGCGCGGCGGGAGAGGACAGCGTATTCGGACGTACCGAAAATCTGGTTCCCTTTGAAGAGGGGCCTTACTATGCTGTTCTGACCTGGCCTTATCTGATGATGACGGCAGGCGGCCCTCGCATCAATGATCAGGCCCAGATGGTGCGCGAAGACGGCACCGTCGTGGGCGGCGCATACCTGGCAGGTGAACTCATTGGCTCTGCCAATATCGCTGGTCATAATACCATCGGCGGGATCGGCCATGGCATCTGCGCCACATGGGGAATGAGAGCGGCTGAGATGGCTTGTGAAAACGCTGGTATTACAGTAGAGTAAAGTAGAAAGCGCTAAAGGCAGAATAAATCAATAAACCGTAAAATAAAAGCGGACAAGGGACGGAGCACCCGAATGGGAAACGCCGTTTCTTGTCCGTTTTCTTTCGTCCTTTAAAACAAATTATCCGTGAATCACCGTGCCCGCCTTGCCGTTCATGGCGTCCAGCGCCTCGTCGAGGCTGGTAATGATGGCGCGGCGGCCGGGGGCGGCGGCTACGAAATTGACGGCTGCCTCCAGCTTCGGCTGGGTGGTGGCGGCGGAGAGCCGGCCCTCGTCCAGATATTTCTGGGCCTCCTGTACGGTAAGCTCATCCACGTAGGTTTCCTGCGGGGTGCCGTAACCGATGGCAAGCTTGCGTCCGCTGGTCAGAAGGAGCAGCACGTCGGCCTCCAGCTGGTCAGCCAGACGGGCGGCCGTAAAGTCCTTTTCGATGACGGCGCTGGCACCTTTCAGACGGGTGCCCTGCTCCAGAACGGGGATGCCGCCTCCGCCGCAGGCGATTACCACCTGTCCGGCTTCCTCCAGGGTACGGATAGCGTCGATCTCGTAGATTTCCAGAGGCTTGGGCGAGCAGTAGATCCACTGATAGCCCTGTTCCTCCTTGATCACATAATTGCCCTTGGCCTCCTCGGCCTGAGCGTCCTCCTCGGACATATAGCGGCCCAGGGTTTTTACCGGATGGGAAAAAGCAGGGTCAAAGGGGTCTACCCGCACCTGGGTGATCAGGGTGACGACAGTCTTGAAAATGCCGCGGTTCAAAAGCTCGGTGCGCAGGGCGTTCTGCAGGTCATAGCCGATGTAGCCCTGGCTTAAGGCCGTGCAGACCGACATCGGAGCCGGGCTGTAGAGGTCGGGATGGTTACGGTTTAACTCGGTCATGGCCGTATGGATCATACCTACCTGGGGGCCGTTGCTGTGGGTGATGATCACATGGTATTTCGCTTCGATCAGGTCGGCGATGGCCCTGGCGGAGACGGCGGCTCCCTCCCGCTGCTTGGGGAAATCATCGCCCAGGGCGCTGCGCCCCAGTGCAATTACGACTTTTTCTTTCATAGGACAGTCCTCTCTTTCGATAAAAGTTATGAAAAATCCGGCAAAACCAGCGCATTTCTTCTTCCTGTATCATAACATATGTGAAAGGGAAAGAAAAGCGCCAGTTTTGAAATCAAGGACATCCCTTTGCCCCGCCTTGACAAGGGCAGCCGCCCCATGCTATCCTAGGAGCGATAATTCCTACTGAAAATATAGGGATGTGGATGGCCGCCGCAGGGAGAACGGGGGAAGGGAAGAGGGTGCGGGAAAGGAACAGAAAATGAGCGACAGAATGATCTATCTGGACAATGCGGCCACCACACGGGTGCGGGAAGAGGTAGCGGACGCCATGCTGCCTTATTTTACAAAAGAATTCGGCAACGCCTCCACCCTGTATTATTTGGCGGACGGGGCCAAGAACGCCCTTCATGCGGCCAGGGACACGATGGCAAAGATTCTGGGCTGCGAAAGCGAAGAAATCTATTTTACCGGCTGCGGTACGGAGTCGGATAACTGGGCCATACAGGGAACCGCCGAGGCCCTTTGCGATAAAGGAAACCATATTATTACGACAAAGATCGAGCACCATGCGGTGCTCCACACCTGCCAGTGGCTGGAACGGCACGGGGCGGAGGTTACTTATCTGGATGTGGACGAGGCGGGGATGGTCCGTCCGGCTGCCCTGGAGGCGGCGATCCGCCCCAATACTATCCTGATATCGGTTATGTTTGCCAACAACGAAATCGGTACGATGGAACCAGTGCGGCAGATCGGGGAGATTGCAAGGAGGCACGGCATATTGTTTCACACCGACGCCGTGCAGGCCTTCTGCCAGGTGCCGATTTCGGTAAGGGAACTGCACATCGATATGCTCAGCGCCAGCGCCCATAAGCTCAATGGGCCGAAAGGGGTGGGCCTGCTGTATGTGCGAAAGGGAGTGGAGCTCCCCTCCTTTATGCACGGAGGCGGACAGGAAAAAGGAAAGAGGGCAGGCACCGAGAATGTGGCCGGGATCGCCGGCTTCGCCAAGGCGGCCGCCCTGGCTTATGAGGAAATGCAGCAAAGGATGGAACGTGAGACAGAGCTTCGCGATCATCTGATTGACCGGGTGCTGCGTGAAATCCCTTTCAGCCGTTTAAACGGCAGCTGGAGAAACCGCCTGCCGGGCAATACCAATTTCAGCTTTCAGTTTGCAGACGGGGAGACCATGCTGGTTATGCTGGATATGGAAGGAATCTGCGCGGCTGCCGGTTCCGCCTGCACGACGGGACAGTCCGCCCCCTCCCATGTGCTTTCGGCCATCGGTCTGCCCGACGAGCTGTCCCGCGGCTCCCTGCGGCTGACTCTCGGCTACGAGACGACTAAGGACGAAATCGATTATACGGCAGACCGTCTGAAAGAAATTGTGGAAAAACTGCAGACCATGTCGCCGGCCTGCGAGCGGATCAGAGGGCAGAGCCGCAGTTTTTGCAGAAATGGAGGAATATACAAGTGAAAAAAAAGATAGTGGTAGGGATGTCCGGCGGTGTGGATTCATCGGTGGCCGCCCTGCTTTTGCAGAGACAGGGATATGAGGTAATCGGCGTCACCATGCAGCTGTGGAGGGAGGAAAGCGGCCCGGATGGGGCAGAAGAGGGAAGCTGCCCCCTGTCTGCCGCAGAGGACGCGGCGAAGGTAGCGCGCCAGCTGGGGATTCCCCACTACGTGATCCATTTTGAGAGGGAATTTCGGGTGCATGTGGTGGATTACTTTGTTTCCGCCTATCTAGAGGGACGCACCCCCAATCCCTGCATCGCCTGCAACCGCTACATCAAATGGGAAAGCCTGCTGGAAAAGAGCCGGGAGCTGGGGGCGGAGGGGATTGCCACCGGCCACTATGCAAGGATTGGGAGAACTGCCGATGGCCGATATGCCGTCTGCAACAGCGCTTCGGCGGGGAAGGATCAGACCTACGCCCTCTATCGGCTGACCCAGGACCAGCTGGCCCATACCCGGATGCCGGTGGGGGAATATTCCAAGGAAGAGATTCGGGCCCTGGCGGAAGAAATCGGTCTGTCCGTCGCCTCGAAGCCGGACAGCCAGGAAATCTGCTTTATCCCCGATCACGATTACGGACGCTTCATCGAGAGGGACATGGGGCGCCGGATGCCGGAGGGAAATTTTGTGACAAAGGACGGCCGCATCCTGGGCCGGCATAAAGGGATCGCCCGCTATACGGTGGGGCAGAGAAAGGGGCTGGGCCTTGCCATGGGAGAGCCCGTCTTTGTGATGGAGATCCGGCCGGAGACAAACGAGGTGGTGATTGGGACGCCGGAGGATGTATTCACCGATCGGTTGGTCTGCAAAAATCTCAATTTCATGGCCTGGGAGGGACTTGACGAACCCCGCCGGGCCAAGGTAAAAATCCGTTATTCCCACCCTGGGGCCTGGGCAACGGTACGCCTGACGGCGCCGGACCGGATGGAATGCGTTTTTGACGAGCCGGTCCGGGCAGTGACGCCGGGCCAGGCTGCGGTCTGCTACGATGGGGCGTACGTGGCCTGCGGCGGAGAGATTGTAAGAACGAAACATTGACAGAGGCTTTTTCGCGGGCTTATAATGAGGAAAACTTATGAGGAAACCTTAGAAGGATAACTTATTAAGGAAAACTTACTTTAGGAGGAAAGACAGATGGCAAGCTGCAAGCCGTTGGTATACGAATATCGGGGAGAACTGCTGGATCTGATCCATATGGGTTATATCTGTGTGGTGGACAGGCAGGGAAAGGTGCTCTATTCGGTGGGTGATCCGGAGGAGAAGGTGTATTACCGCTCGGCCTCCAAACCCATCCAGGCCCTGCCGGTCATTGCGATGGGGCTGGACAAGCGTTATGGGCTGACGGAGGAGGAGACGGTGATCTTCGCCGGTTCCCATGCCGGAGAGCCCTTTCATGTTAAAGCCCTGGAATCCATCTTTGCCAAGACCGGTTTGAAGGAAGAGGAACTGATTATGAATCCGGCCCATCCGGCCGAACAGAAGGCATACCTGGACTGGGTGCGAAGCGGGGCGCCAAAGCGCAAATTTTATCACAATTGCTCCGGCAAGCATGCCGCCTTGATGCTGGGGCAGAGAGAGCTGGGAGGGCCTCTGGAGGATTACTGGAAGGTGGATGCGGCCATTGAGAGGGAGGTTCTGCGCACCATTGCCGTTCTCAGCGGGACAAAAGAAGAAGATGTGAAAATCGGCGTGGACGGCTGCGGGGTACCGGTTTTTGCCGTGGGGATGAAAAACATCGCCCTGGCCTTCCGCGGCCTGGCCTGCCCGGAAAAGATTGCGGACGACCGCTTAGCGCAGGCAGCAGCCGCCTTCGTTCCCCGGATCCACCGCTATCCCCATATGATGCGGGGAACCGGCTATCTGTGCAGCCGGATCAACGAGGATGCGAATCTGATCGGAAAGGGAGGGGCCAACGCCGTCTACGGTCTGGGACTGAAAAAAGAAGGAATCGGTATCTCGGTAAAGCTGGCCGACGGCTGCGAGGACGCCTGGCCCTTTGTGCTGGCGGCCGTACTGCGGGGCTTAGGCTATGAGAATCCCGATACCCTGGCAATGCTGGACGGTCTTCATGACAGCCGAATCTTTAATGATAACGGTCTTTGCGTCGGACACTGGGAGATGGCGGAGCCCATTGGAAAAATTGGTTGAGGAGGTTTTTATGCGCGGAGAAATAAAAATGCAAGGTGCAAAGGAGCAGGGAAGAAGGAAGGCTCGAAGGGCTGGGGCTTTGCTGCTTGCCCTGCTGCTGTTGGCTGCGGCGGCAGGCTGCGGCACGTCTGCGGAAACGCCGACAGAGGGACAGGCGGAAACGGAGACGCAGGCCGGGGCTGCGGCCGGGCCAGACGAAGAGACCGCGGGAAATCAAACGCAGTCGGCCGCCGAGTCGCAGGCGGAATCGCAGGCGGAGTCCGAGCTGGAATCGCAGGCGGAGTCCCTGGCTCCGGGGACGGAAAGTGGGACGGAATCCGCGGCAGAGTCGGCGTCAGAGTCAGAGGCCATCCAGTTTACGCCGGTTTCCGAAACGCTTTACGCCACGACAACGGTGAATATCCGCACGGAGCCCAATACAGACTGCGATATTGCCGGCAAGCTCTATACCAATCAGGATATAGAGGTCACTGCAGTCAGCGAGGACTGGGTACAGGTGAACTGGCAGAATCAAACCTGCTACGTGGCCGCCGCCTATCTGACCGACGAGGAGCCCGTATATGAGGCAAACCTGTCGGGGCAGGAAGGCACAGGCATCTATTACGCGGGGGACGGCCCCTTGGTCTGCATCGATCCAGGGCATCAGGGCAAGGGGAATAACGATCCGGAGCCGGTGGGACCGGGAGCCAGCGAGACCAAGAAAAAGGTGTCCTACGGAACCAGCGGCGTGTCCACCGGCCTGGCGGAGTATCAGCTGAACCTCAATGTCTCTTTAAAGCTGCGGGACGAGCTGATTGCCCGCGGTTATGCGGTTCTGATGGTCCGGGAGACCAATGAGGTGAATATCAGCAATGCCGAACGGGCCCAGATTGCCAACAATGCCGGGGCGGATGCCTTTGTCCGCATTCATGCCAACGGTTCCTCCAATGCAGACAGGACGGGGGCCATGACCATCTGCCCTACGGCGGAGAACCCCTACTGCAGCCAGATCTATGAAGACAGCCGCGCCCTTTCCGATCAGGTGATTTCCCATCTGTGCGAGAGCACCGGCGCGAATAACAACGGGGTCTGGGAGACGGACACCATGAGCGGAATCAATTGGTGTACGGTGCCGGTGACCATTGTGGAGATGGGATATATGAGCAATGCTGCGGAGGATGAGCGCATGGCTACGACAGATTATCAGGACAAGCTGGTACAGGGAATCGCCGATGGGCTGGACGCTTACTTCGACCGCTGAGAAGGAAGAGCAGGTAAGATGGAAATGCAGATGAAAGTGCGGATAATGGAGGCGGAAGAATTGAATCCGGAGCAGAAAAGCCAGGTGCGTGAGCTTTGGCGGCTCTGCCGGGAGAAGGAGCCGGTGACCCAGGAACCCTTTACCGATGGGGAGGAGAATGCAGTCGCCGGCCTTCCCTGTTTTTATCTGTGCTATCGGGGAGAGACGCTGGTGAGTTTCCTGAGCCTTTTTATTCCGGACGGAGGCTATGCGGAGGGCTGCGGCTGTACGGCTCCCCAGGAACGGGGAAAGGGGTATTTCTCCGCGCTGCTGGAAAGGGCGATGGCCCGCCTGAAGGAAGAGGACATCCCCCTCTATCTGGTCAGCGACCGAAAAAGTGCCGACGCCTGCGCTTTTATCCGAAAGAGAGGGCTTACTGCGGCTTGGGAAGAATGGATGATGGGGGCCCATGCGGGGGCGCTTCGCCTGCTTCTGGTGTGCCACGATGCGGGAGAATACTGTCTGGAGCAAGCGCAGGAAGAAAGAGATACGGATGAGGAAGATCAAGGCGCAGAGAAGGAGAAGGAGCAGAATGAGGATGTACTGAATGAGAGCGTACTGAATGAGGGAAAAGGAGACGGAGGCTGGGCCCTGTTGGAGAAAAAACAGGGGAGAAGGCTTGGTTTCTGCCGCCTTTCTGTCTTTCAGGAGGGAGTTTACCTCTATGATTTTGCCATTGAAGAAGGGGAGAGGCGCAAGGGATATGGGCGGCTGTTTCTAAAGCTTCTGGGAGAGACCCTTGATGCGGAAAAAACAGTGCTTTTGCAGGTGGGGACCTACAATGAGCCTGCCTGCCGCCTCTATGAGGAATGCGGATTCTTGGTGCGGGAGAGACTTGTCTATTATCCGCTGTAAATTCATGAGGATGCAGGAGGGAAA
Organism: uncultured Lachnospiraceae bacterium; assembly: GCA_944383835.1. Taxonomy (GTDB): domain Bacteria; phylum Bacillota; class Clostridia; order Lachnospirales; family Lachnospiraceae; genus RGIG7193. The sequence goes on from CALWRE010000033.1 coordinate 9,319, forward strand.
ATCTTATTTATCGAACAAGTCGCTGTGTGTTCCGGTGCGAGCCAGCGTCAGCACCAGAACATCATCCTCAATACGATAGATAAGCAGCCAGTCCGGTTGAATATGGCATTCTCGATGGCCAACCCAATCGCCGGTAAGTTCATGATCTTTATTCTTAGCTGGCAGTTCCTCACCCCGCGATAAGGTTCGGATAATGTCATCCAACAGGTCAATGTTCATATGACGTTTGATAGCCAGTTTGTAATCTTTTTTGAACTTTGCTGTCCAAACAATGTCGAGCCTCATCGTTTTAACTCCTGGAGAGCTTCTTCCACGTCAGAATAGTGCTTTACACTAGGGTCACGTGCAAGGCGTTCTGCCTCTAGCATGGCGGCGATGGTTTCCTTATTGGGCTGTTCCAGCCTGACTTCAAAGGGAAAACCGCCAACACGGAGCGACTGACGCAGGAATACATTGATTGCTGTAGTGAGATTCACGCCTAATTCGTTGTAAAGAGTTTCGCACTGTTTTTTGATATCGCTATCCATACGAACACTGAAATTAGTTGTGTTAGCCATTGTATCAACTCCTTTCAAGTTTTTTGTACTTATAGTATATATTATTTGCAATGCAAAATCAACTCAATAGATATGAAATTTATAAAAAACCTGGAAAAAAACACACCTTTGCTAATGCTTAAGAAATTTAATCAATCTCAGCGGCGGAAATTTAGATACAGCGGAAGAAATATAACAAACAGAAAAGAACCTCTTTCAATCCATATGATCCATAGAGCGATGATGACCATAAACAAATACAGAACGGTAAGCTCGCTGCATTTTTTTGACAGGGCCTTTTTAGGCGCGGTTTCCGCTTCAGCGGCAATGCCTGTTTCCGTCTGTGTTTCCGTCTGTCGCAGAGCACCTTTTTTCTCAGATAGAATAGCGGCAAGCAAGATCGCAAAATAAAGCACGACCGTGACCCACCTCAGCCAAGGATGGCCCAGATCGCTGGCGTAGACGCAGGGGAGCGTAGAGATCGTCATTCCGATGCAGAAACATCGCAGAAAAACGGAGAGTTTCTGTTCGTCGTATTTTTCCTTCCGGGCGATGAATTTTATCAGGCTTGTGCTGGAGCGGGAAAAATAATAAAAGGACAGGACGCCGAAAAGAACAAGGACAAGAAAGCTACTGCTGGTAGTATCTTTGAAAAACATAAGCATCCTCCCCTCTGCATTTGCCTAAACAGGTTTGCTGGAGCGGGCGAGCCTGAGCCCGCTGCTTTAGGCTATGACCACCATGCATTCTTTCCCGCAGAATGCCATTCCATACTTGAGTATCTTCTTCATGCCCCGGCGCTTCAGCCCTTCGTCGTATTTTCTTTCTTCAATCTGTCTTAAGGCTGCCGCGCAGGCTGGTTCCAGCCTGCCGCTATCCGCATATTTCAGTTCGATCAGGATCCCCGTCCGTTCCGGAGTACAGATGGAAATATCGCTGTATCCTTCTCCAGTCTCTGCATTGGATTGAATCAGCCAATTTTCCTGACTTCGTAAAAGTCCCAGCACCATCCCATGATAGAAACTTTCTTTTCGGCCTGGCCTCGCCGCAGTATCACGTACGCTAATCGAATCCCACAGATAATCGTGGAGCATTTCCTGTATAAGAGCAGCGTCGCCCGCTGGAAAGGCGGAACAAAAACGGCGGATTCGTGAGGAATCGGCAAGCGCTGTTTCCTGAAACCAATCTTTTACCAGGCTGATAAATAATTCTCTTACCTCCCGGTTTGGCAGAGCCAGCCTCATCTGCTTTTCCGGCAGACGTTCCCGCTGGGTCAAATAGCCGGTGGAATAAAGGACGCTCCATATGTTATCGATGGAATCTTCTATATCTCGGTAAGTTAATTCCTGACGTATGCTTTTTACAATGGTTCCTCCGTTTATCAACTGTTCAATCTCATCCCGTGTGGTCTGATCTGCTTTTTTCAGCAGGCGGCGGATGATGCCGTTGCCGCTTGTGTTTGCCCAGTAATTCTCCGGTTCGGCATCCGGATCCGCCAATAAGGCGTCACAATAATTGATCACGTCCCAGGGACAATATACGCTGGCCTTGCCGAACCGGTAGCCGTCATACCAATCGCGGATCACATCACGGTGTGCTGACAGACCGTAAAAGTCCAGGATTTCGTCTACATCTGCATCGGTAAAGCCAAAGTACTCATCGTATCGGACATCGGAGATTGTATGAATCTTTAGATTATTGAGACCGGTGAAAATGCTCTCCTTGGAAATACGAAGACATCCGGTAAGAACGGCAAAATACAGATCGTCATTCGTTTTTAATACATTGCCGAACAGATTGCGCAGAAGGAGCACCATCTCGTCATAATAGCCTGCCTGGAATGCCTTGTCCAGTGGGACGTCGTACTCGTCAATGAGCAGAATGACTTTGTGGTCATAGTGTTTGGCCAAAAGCCTGGAAAGTGTTTTCAGACTGTCTACCAAAGTGGAGTCGGACATTGCATAGCTGGCTTCACTCTCCATTTCCACATGGATCAGCCGGAGATAGGAAAGCTTTTCTGCTTCAGAAAGCCGGTTGCTTTCCGAGAGAAACTGAAACCGCATGGCCTCATTTCCGATTACCGTGCGCAGAGCGGCGGCGGCATCTGAAAAACGCAGCCCATCTACGCTTTTCAGGCTGATAAAGATTACCGGAAAACGGCCCATATATTCTTTACACAGTTTTTTCTCCTGTGCAATTTTCAGCCCCTCAAACAGCGCTGGATTGGCGTTGATTTCAAGAAAACATTTCAGCATGCTCATGTTGAGGGACTTTCCAAAACGTCTGGGGCGGGTAAATAGATTTACCTCCCCCCAGTTCTGCAAAAGTTCCGCGATGAACATGGTTTTATCGGCATAATAAAAATCGTTTGTTTTGATCTTTTCAAATCCGTCAATTCCTATAGGAAGTTTTTTGCGGTTCATCTTTTCACGCTCCTTATTCGTCAGCGGCGCAGACTGCGTCAAGGGTTTCGCTATATTCACCTTACCATGCGGGAGGCAGGCAGTCAAGTCCGGCCAAGAGGAAGGAGCGTTCTTTTTACGATTTCGATAAATGCTCTTACAGGATCGGATGGTGTTTTGGAATATAAGATGCCGTAGGGTATTTCATAATCCCATTTTACCGGGAGAGTTATGAGAGAGGGGTGGATACTTGCCCAGGCATCCAGTGTCAGCAGGAGCGTGTCGGTCTGTTCACAGATATTGAAGGTGTCCATATCGTAATAATATCCTGCCTCTTCAACGAAGATTTGCGGATGTGTCTGTTTCAGCATAGCATGAAAATGATCGAGCAGCTCCGTATCGCCGCTTTTGACCATCATCAAATGCTCTCCGTGCAAATCCTGTAAAGTCAGCTCCTTTTCAGAGGCCAAATGATTTCCCCGGGGTACGGCGACACAGAGCTGATAATTTCCTAATTTTAAGTAATTAGCCGCTTCGTGCATGGTCTTCGCATTAAATGCGCCTACCAGTAAGTCAATGCGATCCCCCAGAGATGAGACGACGGATAAAATTTGTTCTTTTGTATCTTCATAGGGAACGATATGAAATTTATATTCTGGGTATTGATCGCGCAGCGGAGCCCATAAATCTGTCAATACGCTGCTGGGATTCAGCAGAGACGACCCCAGCCGGATGATGATTCCTTCCGAAAGCTCAGCTTTTTTGGCTCGCGCCACCGCATTTTCAGCAGAGGCAAACAGAGCCTTTCCGTCTTTATAAAGAGATTTGCCGGCAGCAGTCAGGACAATTCCTTGATTGCTTCTTTTCAGCAGGGTGACGCCCAAACGGTTTTCAAGGGTGTTTATATGTTTCATCACCGAAGCTGGCGTTACGAAAAGCTTTTTCGCCGCTTTCGAGAAACTTCCGCAATCTGCGGCGGTTAGAAAAACTTGTAATTGTTGGCTGAGCAAGAACTTCACCTCGCGCTTTTACTTTTTGTAAATATATCATAGCATTTTTGGTTATTCCCAGTCAAGGCAAATGGGGATACGATAGAGACAATAGAGACAACGAATAGGCTTTGTGAGCACGCGATTTAAGGAGGAAGACGATGAGATTAGGATTTGGCTTAATGCGCCTGCCGCTGCGTTCAGCAGATGCGGCGGATATTGATCAGGAACAGCTGTGTAAAATGGTAGATGCGTTTTTAAAAGGCGGATTCAATTATTTTGACACCAGCTGGGCCTACCACAACGGCGGCAGCGAAGCGGCTGTTCGGGAATGTTTGGTAAAACGTCATCCCCGCGATAGTTTTCTGCTGGCCAGCAAACTGCCTACCTTTGCGATTGCCAGGGAATCGGAGGTAGAAGAAATTTTTCAGCTGCAGCGGGAACGCTGCGGAGTGGAATACTTTGACTATTATCTTCTTCACAATGTCAATTCCATGCGTTATCAGCAGATTATCCGGGAAACGCATATGTTTGACTATATGAAAAAGTGGAAGGATGAGGGGAAAATTAAACACATCGCTTTTTCTTTCCATGATACGGCGGATGTGCTGGACAGGATCCTGACCGAGCATCCGGAAGTGGAGGCGGTTCAGATCGCCGTCAACTATTTTGACTGGGAGGCCTGTCTGGTTCAAGCGAAAGCTTGCTATGATGTGATTCGCAAACATGGCAGACAGGTTATTATCATGGAGCCGGTCAAAGGCGGGATGCTGGCCAAGGCGCCGGAGGCTGTGGAGAAGCTTCTGCAGGCGGAACATCCGGATTGGTCGCCTGCCGCCTGGGCCTTGCGTTTTGCAGGCAGCCTGGACGGTGTGCTTGCAGTTCTGTCCGGCATGTCTACGCTCCGGCAGGTAGAGGAAAATGTGGCAGTCATGCGGGATGCCCAGCCCCTGACGGAGCATGAGCGGGAGGTTTTGGCTCAGGCGGCCTCTTTGTACCGGGAGACCGGCCCTGTCGGGACTTCAGATTTTACTCCCTATGAGGCTGTGGCTCCCAAAGGTATTTCGGCTGCTGTCATATTGGATACCTATAACAGCTGCATGCTCCAGCCGGATCCTACTTTTGGAGCGGAGCACAATTATTTCTCCGCTGAAAAAGCAAAGCATGGGCTGCATAAGGACGAACTGTGCATTCCAGGCGAAGTGATTTTGAAAGATGGAAGAAATGTGACAGAACTCGTCCACGAGGCAGAAGGGTTTCTCAATGAACATTCCTTCTTCCAGTATGCGTTTTAAAGAAAAATAGATATGCTCCCCGCCGCATAAACCGTTTTTATTTGTTAACGGTCTGTGGAAAGGGGAGCATATCGTAGTTTGCGGCAACCGTATAGTTTATAGATCCGGAAGAATCTTCTTACGTATTGGAACAGCCGCAGTTATTGCCGCCGGGGTTTAGTGGGGCAGCCTGGCAGAACACGGGGGAGTCAAACTCCGGATTGAAGGCATAGAAGTTGCGGCTGTCCAGGTGCTCCTGGGTAATCCGCAGGGCTTCGCCGAAGCGCTGATAGTGGACAATCTCCCGCTGGCGCAGGAAACGGATCGGGTCAGCGACCTCGGCGTCCTTGACTAGACGCAGGATATTGTCGTAGGTCGTCCGGGCCTTCTGTTCTGCAGCCATATTTTCGTGCAGATCGGTGATTACATCGCCCTTGCTTTGGAACTGATTGGCATTGAAGGGGACTCCGCCGGCGGCCTGGGGCCAGAGGGCGGTGGTGTGATCCACATAATATTTGTCAAAGCCCGACGCGGAAATCTCCTCCGGCGTCAGCCCTCGGGTCAGCTGATAGACGATAGCCCCTATCATTTCCAGATGCCCTAATTCTTCCGTACCGATGTCCGTAAGGAGGCCTTTGCACTCCTTATAGGGCATCGTATAGCGCTGGGACAGATAGCGCATCGAAGCGGCCAGCTCGCCGTCGGGGCCGCCGAACTGGCTGATGATCACCTGAGCCAGCTTGGGATTTGGCGTCGAAATCTTGATCGGATACTGCAGACGTTTCTCATACTTCCACATTATGCACATCCTCCTTCCCAGGGCCAGGGCTCATCGACCCAGGAAAAACTGCAGCTTTCGGGGACATCCGACATGAACAGGGGGCCTACCTGGGAGGTATAGTTTTCCACCGCCTGCCGGTACTTTTCCCTTGCCATCTGATAGTAGCTCATCGCCTGCGCATCTCCGGGATGGGTATCCAGATACAGCACAGCCTCATCCAGGGCAAAGCCGGCCATATTGACCTGGTGCAGATATTCGTTCTTCATCGTCCGCACCTCCCTGCCGCGCAGAAGGGTTTGTCAAGTTCGGGGAAAATGGTCCCGCTTGACAGACCTCTGTGCATATCGTAAGTCTGATTCCATCTCTGCCAGGGAACGTAGGCCATGCCCACGGCAAAGGAGTCCATTTCCGCCGTATTAGAACGTGTATTGCCGCTGTCGCCGCAGCCGCAGCCACCGCCACCGCCGTTCATGGCAGTCCTGCTGTTTCCGGAACCCGGCATGGAGTTGTTCCTGGAGTTGTTCCAGGAACCCTGCATGGAATGGTTTCTGGAGTTGTTTACTGAATTGTTCCTGGAATTGTTCATGTTTGAACAATTCATGGGGCTATTCATGGAACCGTTTCTTGAATTATTCATAGAGCCCTGCGTGGCGCATCCAGGCATGGAGGACTGGCCGTTGTTCATCATCGGCCGGCTGCAGCCATTCTGCGGACGTCTCTGTTGATTGCAATCCAAAATCGCGTTCTCCTTTCTGTTCGTTTAAACCATCTACATAATCAGTTTATGGGGGAATGGGAAAAAGGTGATTTGACAAGAAGATTTGACGGTTTGCGCTGGCGCCGCCTATCTTGTCACATTGGTTTGCCATATAAGAAAACAGCTGCTATAATGATAACAATGGTATTTATAAATAGCATAAAGAAATGGTGCAAGAATATAAAGGCGGAGGATATGCGATTATGCCCGGAGAGAAGGAAACGCTCTGGATGAAAGAGGTGCATGGAAGAATAAAGCGCAAAAATCAAATCTTGTTCTCGAAGGACAGCGTGTTGCTTCAGGACTTGTCTGCTGTAATCGGAGTGCAGAACCGCCGTGTGCTGACGCTCTGGGCCTTGGATTTGGCAGGAGAAGTCAGCCGGATTTTTGAAAAGCGGCACCCGAATCAGTTCCTGCCGCGAAATACCGTTTTGATGGCAAGAGCCTGGGCCCAGGGGCAGATAAAAATGTCCGCAGCAAAGCGGGCCATTTTGGACTGTCATGCTCTTGCCAAGGAGATGAAGGAGCCTGTG
>CALWRE010000034.1 GCA_944383835.1 uncultured Lachnospiraceae bacterium
GACGACCACGGCTTCTATACGGCGGCGGACGGCTGGGCGGAAAAACTGCCGATAGAGGAGACCAGCGTCTGCGATACCGTGAGCAGCGACTGCGTGTATGGGGAGAATCCCCAGTTTGCGGTCCGCGATGGGGCCTTCTATTATGCGCACACCGGCCAGTGGGATTCCCGCGTGGTAAAAACCGATTTCGACGGCCATACCGAAGAACTTTCGCCGGAAGGAGGGGCGGTGAGCGGCTTCGTCCTGTTAAAGGACGGGAGCCTGTGCATGGTAGCTCTTAAGGGGCAGAAGCTCCAGGAGATTTACCGCTGTGAGGGAGGCGAGCTGACCTGCCTTACCTCCTTTAACGACGGGCGGCTCGATCAAGCCCAGGTAATCACGCCTCAGTCCTTCACTTTCGACAGTTATGGCTATAACGTTAATTATGTGGTTCTTCCTCCGGCAGATTTCGATCCGAAGAAGAAATATCCGGCAATCCTGTATATCCACGGGGGAGCCAAGGTGCTCTACAGCAAGGTCTACTTCCACGAAATGCAGTACCTGGCCTCCAAGGGCTATTTCGTGATCTACGGCAATCCCCATGGCAGCGACGGCCAGGGCAGCGAGTTTGCCCGCCTGCTGGGACATTACGGGGAGAAGGATTACGAGGATATGATGAGGGCCATGGACAAGGCCCTGGAGCTCTATCCCAATATCGACCGGGATCGTCTGGGCGTGGCCGGGGGTTCCTACGGCGGAATTATGACCAACTGGATCGTCGGCCACACCGACCGTTTCCGCTGTGCCGTGGCCCAGCGCAGCATCTGCAGTATGGTGTCCACCTTTGGAACGGCCGACAATGGCTTTGGCTTTGTCAGAGAGCAGATGGATGGCGACCTGTGGCAGGGCTTTGACAAGCTGTGGGCTCAGTCTCCGCTGAAATATGCGGATCACTGCCATACCCCTCTGCTGCTCATCCACTCCGACGAGGATTACCGCTGCCATTATACCGAGGCAATCCAGATGTTTACCGCCCTGAAATACCTGGGCGTGGAGACCAAGGTCTGCCTGATCCGCGGGGAAAATCATAATCTGTCCCGAAACGGCCGCCCGGTACAGCGCATCAAGAGACTCTATGAGATTGGCAAGTGGTTTGATGAGCATCTGAAGGAGGCAGACAGCAATGGAGAGACAAGCGGCGGTCGTTGATTTTACCCAGGGCTCCTGTCTGAAGCAGATCATCCGCTTCAGCGTTCCCCTGCTCATCGGCAACCTGTTCCAGCAGCTGTACACGGTGGTGGACTCCGTTCTTCTGGGCCGGATGGTAAGCCCGGAGGCTCTGGCCGCCGCCGGTACGGTGACGCCGGTGACAACTCTGCTTCTATCCGTTATCGGAGGCTTTACCCTGGGAACCTCCCTGGTCGCCGCCGCCCTGGCCGGCCAGAAGCGGGAGGGGCAGATTCGCCGGCTGGTGGAAAGTACCCTTTTTGTGGACATGGCGGTGGGCCTCGTCCTGGCGGCCGCCTCCTTTATTTTGGCTGAGCCGATTCTTAAGATGATGCAGACTCCCGCCGATGTGTACGATCAGGCGGTGATCTACCTGCGGATTGTCTCGGTGGGCATTGTGTTCCAGTGCCTTTACCAGTATATGGCGGACGTGCTGCGGGGGCTGGGGGACAGCCGGACGCCTCTGCTGTTTCTGATCCTGGCGACGGTGCTGAATATCGTGCTGGATACGGTCTTTATCCTGGTCTTTCCGATGAAGGTGGCCGGGGTAGCTATAGCCACGGTTATCGCCCAGATCGTCTCGGCGGTGTGCTGCGTGGCTTACAGCCTGCGCCGCTATGAATACTTTCGCATTTCCCTGCGCCGTCTGTCGGTGGACCGGACTCTGCTGCGCCGTTCGCTGCGGCTGGGTCTTCCATCGGCCATGCAGCAGACCGTCGGCTCCCTGGGGGCCATCGGCATGCAGTCCGTGGTCAACAGCTTCGGCTCGGTGGTGATGAACGGCTACAATGCCGCCTACAAGGTGGATAACTTTATTATGCTGCCGGTAACCAATATGGGGACGGCCCTGGGAACCTTCGTAGCCCAGAACGCAGGAGCCGGTTTGATGGGGCGGATCCGGGAGGGCCTAAAGAAAACCTCCGTTACCTGCGCCCTTTTATCGGTGCTGGCCTCAGCCCTGATCTTTATCTTTGCGGAGCAGCTGGTCCAGATTTTCGTCACGGCGGACGAGACGGAGATCATCCGCACCGGGGCCTGGGGGCTGCGTGTCCTGGCTGTGCCCTATGTATTGTGCAGCCAGATGAATATCCTAATCAGCTTTTTCAAGGGAGCGGGAGATGTGAACGTGGCCTTCTGGGCCAGCCTTTCCCAGGTATTCATCCGCCTGGCCGTCAGCTTCGGCCTCTCGCCCATCCCTTCCATCGGCATCAATGCGGTCTGGTTTTCGATGCCGCTGACCTGGCTGTTAGTCGGGGCGTTCTGCGCCCTCTATTATAAGAGTCATCGGTGGGAGAGGTATCTGCGGAGGATGATGGGGGAATGAGCGGAGAATGGCCTCTCGGGAAAAATCGGAGGGGCTTTTATCTTCCCTTAATTTATTGCTATTTTTAAGGGAAGAGTATTTAATTTGAGGGAATCACTTTAATCTGTAGTAGCAGACATTTCTTCCCTTGCCTTCTCGCTTCAGTTCTTCCAATGCTACCAGCTTACGCAGAGCGCCCTCGATGGAACTGATGCTTAGAGAAGGACAAAGTTCGCGGATGTCCTGCTTGGTAAAACGGCCGATTTTATTCTGTGCGGCGCGTCTTACTGTTTCCAGAGCAGGCAATTTGGTCTCGACCAGTGCAAAGCGATCCGCAAAATCTTTATAGGCTGCAAGTATGGTTCCAAGCAGATATTTGATAAACGGAACAGCATCATCCGTGCCTTCATGCCATCCGTTCTGTGCCTGACCGAGAGCAGCGTAGTACAGGTCTTTGTTTTTGGAAATTTTTGCTTCAAGGGAAATATATTTTCCCACATAAAAGCCGCTTCGGTATAATAGCAGCGTTGTAAGCAACCGGCTCATTCTGCCATTGCCATCGTTAAAAGGATGGATACACAGAAAATCGTGGATGAATACGGGAATAACAATCAGCGGTTCAACTTCCATATTGCCAATTACGCGATTGTATTCTTCGCAGATCTTGTCCAGCGCCTCCGGGGTTTCATAAGGTGCAAGCGGGGTAAATAAGGTCTCCGTATGACCGTCCGGGTAAGTGGCGCTAATATAGTTCTGGACATTTTTTGTTTTACCTGCCATTGGATTATTCATATGGCTATACAGAATTTTATGCAGCTGCAATATATAATTTTGTGTAATGGGAATGGCATCAAAGCTTTCATGGATAATATTAAGAACATCGCGATAACCGGCGATTTCCTGTTCATCACGATTTTTAGGTGTGGTTTTTTCTTCTACCAACTGTTTAATGCGAGTGTTTGTTGTTACAATCCCCTCGATAGCATTCGAGCTTTCTGTGCTTTGCACCTTTGCGATCTCAACCAGTTTTTCAAGCTCTGCAGGCCGCTGTTTCAGATACATTTCCTGCTTTCCTGCTTCTTTATATATAGCCGCGACCAAACCGAGGATATCCGAATCCCACTTTTGATTCTTGATCGCAGAATAATTAAAAGTTCTCATGGCTTCACCTCCAAGGTTTTCGCTTAAATTATAGAGTAAAATAAGGGAAAGGTCAATAAAAAGGAGAGGGTACCCTTAATAGTATCACGCTTTTAAGGGAAAATATCCTAAAAATATATTTTCTATACTCCCTGTCTAAATCTTATGATATAATGTTCACGACAGCAATGAGCCGTGCAGGCGGACATGGGGAGCAGGCCGCTATGCCGGAGGCATGAGCGTGCATGCGAAGCCGTGTACGCCTATAGGGCGAAGCCCGTGAGCGAGCACGGGTCATTGCGGAAGCGGAGGAAAACAGAGAAAAAATTTTTTTAAACCCCATGCAATAAAACCAGCTCCGGCTGCATTATATAAGTGAACAGGAGGAAAAGCCATGTTTGCGTTGCTCATGGCGATGTCGGACGGATCATCCGGAGAGAAGGCCGACGTCATAGAAGACTGTATTTCGAAAATAGGGAA
>CALWRE010000035.1 GCA_944383835.1 uncultured Lachnospiraceae bacterium
GTCTCTGTCATTCTCCTGCTGTTTACCAGGCCATGGGCCGTGCGCTACCTGAACCGGCGGACGGTCCGCACCAATGCGGACAGCATCATCGGGACGACGGTGCGGGTCACGGAACCGGTGGACAATATTTTGGAAAAGGGGGCTGCGCAGGCTGCCGGCAAGGAGTGGACGGCGCGGTCGAAAGAGGACGGAGTTACCTTTGCGCCGGGAGAGCTTGCTGCGGTCAGCGAGATTCGCGGCGTTAAGCTTATTTTGGAGAAAAAGAAGGAGGACTGAACTATGATTTCAGCAATTAGTGTCGGGGGAGCCATTGGAATTCTGATCCTTTGCCTGGTGATTCTTCTGGTCGCAGCGTCCTGCGTCAAGATTGTGCCCCAGGCTTCGGCCATGGTTGTGGAGCGTCTGGGAGGATATCTGGCCACCTGGCCCGTGGGCCTGCATTTTAAGGTTCCTTTCATCGACCGCATTGCGCGGCGGGTGAATCTGAAGGAGCAGGTGATCGATTTTAAGCCGCAGCCTGTGATTACCAAGGATAACGTTACGATGCAGATCGACACGGTGGTGTTTTTCCAGATCACCGACCCTAAGCTTTATGCCTACGGCGTGGAGAATCCGCTGATGGCCATCGAGAACCTGACGGCCACCACCCTGCGCAACATCATCGGCGATCTGGAGCTGGACGAGACCCTGACCTCCCGTGAACTGATTAACTCCAAGATGCGCATTAACCTGGACGAGGCCACCGACCCCTGGGGCATAAAGGTAAACCGCGGGGAGCTAAAGAATATCACCCCGCCGGCTGAGACCCGGGATCCCAGGGAAAACAGATGAAGGCCGAGCGCGAGCGCCGCGAGAAGATCCTGGTGGCCGAGGGCGAGAAGAAATCCTCGATCCTGGTTGCGGAAGGAAAGAAGGAAGCGGCGATCCTGGAGGCAGAGGCGGAAAAAGAGGCGGCGATCCTTCGCGCCGAGGCGCAGAAGGAAGCGACGATCAAAGAGGCGGAAGGCCAGGCGGAGGCTATTTTGAAGATTCAGCAGGCCAATGCCGACGGTATCCGGGCGATCAAGGAGGCGGGAGCGGATTCGGCCGTCCTGCAGTTAAAGAGCCTGGAAGCCTTCACCAAGGCCGCCGATGGAAAGGCCACGAAGATTATCATCCCTTCGGAGATTCAGGGCCTGGCCGGAGCGGTCACAGCGATCAGCGAGCTGGCTAAGTCGGACGGCGCGAAATAAGGGGCTGTCCTATGCGTACCAGGAGAAAGAGCAGAAATCCCCATCTGACCGGGGTGGTGATGGATCTGGCTCACGTGGTTTTGTGCGTGGGGATCGTTGTCTGCGCCGTGATGATATTTTTGAACCCGGTTTATTATCAGCGATTGTTTCCCGTCGTTTTTGCGCTGGCAGCCTTGGTGCAGTTCCTCCATGGCTTCCCTAAGCTGGGAGGCTATCGCCAGAGCCATGGACTGGATAAAGGCTTGCTGGCGTCGGGAATCGTCCTTTGCATTCTGGGAGTTGTACTGGCCGCGCTTTCGGTGGTCAGCGCCGTGACGGTCTGGTAAAGGCTGTCCGCTGAAAATACTACAAAACAATATTTGTGAGGGCGCCGAAGGCGCCCTCATTGCTGCGACAGGAGGGAAACGGATGGTATTGTGCGGAGCAAATTCGTACACGCAGAAATTTTATCTGAATGAGCAGTTTGCCATGCTGCCGGAGAGGGTAAAGGAAGAACTGCAGATTCTTTGCGTAATCTATGTGGAGGATGTGGGCGGCATCCTGATGCTGGAGTATGATGAAGAGGGAAATCTGGACTTCCGTGTGGAAGCGGACGAGGCGGATTATCTTTTTGACGAGATCGGCAGCGTCCTGAAAATAAAGCAGCTGCGGGATGAAAAGAGGGAGCTCCTGGAATCGCTGGAGCTTTTTTACCGCACCTTTTTCCTGGAGGGCAAGAAGCAGGAGGCCGAAGAATGAACCGGCTGCAGCCATTGACCATCGGCAGCTGCCGGGTGGACATGCCGGTACTGCTGGCCCCGATGGCCGGTGTCTCCGACCTGGCCTTCCGCCTTTTGTGCCGGGAGATGGGGGCCGGGCTGGTATGTACGGAGATGGTCAGCGTCAAGGCCATCTTCTACGGCAACCGGGGAACAAAGGAACTGATGGAATCCCGCCCCGAAGAGAGGCCCCTCGCCCTGCAGCTGTTTGGCTCCGATCCGGAGCTGATGGGAGAGATCGCCGCCCAGGTGGAGGATGGTCCCTGGGATATCCTGGACGTCAATATGGGCTGTCCGGTGCCGAAAGTGGTGAAAAACGGAGACGGCTCCGCCCTGTTGAAAGAACCGGGAAAGATCGAGAAAATCGTTTCCGCGATGACAAAGGCGGTGAAGAAGCCGGTGACCGTGAAGATACGCAAAGGGTTTGAGCTGGAGGACGAGTGCGCCGTGGAGGCGGCCCTGGCGGCCCAGGCCGGAGGGGCGGCGGCCGTGACCGTCCATGGCAGGACCAGGGAGCAGTATTACAGCGGCCGGGCCGACTGGCAGGCCATTCGCCGGGTCAGGGAGGCGGTGCGCATTCCGGTGATTGGCAACGGCGATGTGGCCAGCGGTGCGGACGCGGTCCGAATGCTTGAGGAGACCGGCGCGGCCGGCATCGCCGTAGGCCGGGCTGCCAAGGGAAATCCCTGGATTTTCCGCGAGATTCGGGCGGCCCTTCTGGGCGAGGAGATTCCGCCCCGGCCGGACGCAGAGGAAATCGGCCGGATGATTCTGCGCCACCTGCAGCTGGAGCTTATGTATAAGCCGGAGCTGGTGGCGGTGCGGGAGATGCGAAAGCATGTGGCCTGGTATACGGCCGGCCTGCCGGGAAGCTCCGCTCTTCGGAGAAGGGTAAACGAAATCGGGACGGCGGCGGAATTGGAAGAGATGGTGCATGCACGGATCATTGGCCGCTGAGGCCGGCATAATCTGTCCCCGGCCGAATATACTATAGGGAGGGAACACAAGGGCAGAATCCATGGCGTCCACTTGACATTGACAGGCGTCTGTGATATTATACTGCTCATGTTAAAAGGTCAAAAGACCAATCAAGGAAGGTGTTAAGTATGGCAGAGAATAAGAAAAATATCCTGACATATGCAGGGTTGAAGAAACTGGAGGATGAGCTGCAGGATCTGAAGGTGGTCCGCCGTCAGGAGGTGGCCCAGAAGATCAAGGAGGCCAGAGAGCAGGGGGATTTGTCTGAGAACGCGGAATACGATGCGGCCAAGGATGAGCAGAGAGACATCGAGGCCCGTATCGAGGAACTGGAAAAGATCCTAAAGAATGTCGAGGTCGTGGTGGAAGACGAGATCGATCTGGACAAGATCAACGTGGGCTGCCGCGTAAAGGTGTACGATGTGGAGTACGATGAGGAGATGGAGTTCGCCATCGTGGGTTCCACGGAGGCCAACAGCCTGGAGAATAAGATTTCCAATGAGTCACCTGTGGGCAAGGCCCTGCTGGGCAAGAAAGTCGGGGATACCGTAAAGGTGGAGACCCAGGCAGGCGAAATCGAGTATAAGGTACTGGAGATACAGAGAGTTTCCTAAAGAAAAAGAGAGGGAGAAAAAGGTGGAGCAGGAGAATCGAAGCCAGGCCGCTAAGGGCCAGGACTTAAATCAGCTTTTGAAGGTGCGCCGCGAGAAACTCGCGGCTTTGCAGGCGGAGGGGAAGGACCCCTTTCAGATCACCCGCTTTGATGTGACCAACCACACGGCGGATATCCTGGAGCATTTTGAGGAATACGAGGGCAAGGAGGTTGTCATTGCCGGCCGCATGATGGCGAAGCGGGTGATGGGCAAGGCCTCCTTTGGCAATCTGGCAGATCTGAAAGGAAACATCCAGTTTTACGCCGCCCGCGACAATCTGGGCGAGGAGCCCTATAAGGCATTTAAAAAGCTGGATATCGGCGATATTATCGGCGTCCGCGGCGAGGTGTTCCGGACACATGCAGGCGAGATCTCTGTCAAAGCGATGGAGATTACTTTATTGTCCAAGAGCCTGCAGACGCTGCCGGAGAAATACCACGGCCTGACGGATACGGACGCCAGATACCGCCAGCGCTATGTGGATCTGATCATGAATCCCGAGGTAAAGGAAACCTTTGTCAAGCGTTCCGCTATCCTGCGGGAGATCCGCAGCTTCCTGGACAGCCGCGGCTTTATGGAGGTGGAGACCCCGATGCTGGTAGCCAATGCCGGCGGGGCGGCGGCGCGGCCTTTTGAGACCTATTACAATGCTTTGGATGAGGATGTGAAGCTGCGCATTTCCCTGGAGCTTTATCTGAAGCGTCTGATCGTCGGCGGCCTGGAGAGAGTCTATGAGATCGGCCGCGTTTTCCGCAACGAGGGCGTGGACACCAGGCATAACCCGGAGTTTACGCTGATGGAGCTGTACCAGGCTTATACGGACTACAACGGAATGATGGAGCTGACGGAGAGCATGTTCCGCCATGTGGCCGAGAAGGTCTGCGGCACCACGCTGATTCCCTACGGCGATGCGATGATCGACCTGGGCAAGCCTTTCGAGCGGATGACCATGGTGGAGGCCGTAAAGAAATACGCTGGCGTGGACTTTGACCAGGTGGCGGATACCGCCGAGGCAAAGCGTCTGGCCGACGAGAGGGGCATTCAGTATGAGGATCGCCATGCCAAGGGAGACATTCTGAATCTCTTCTTTGAGGAATATGTGGAAGAGCACCTGATCCAGCCGATCTTTATCACGGATCATCCGGTGGAGATTTCTCCTCTGACCAAGAGAAAGCCGGACAAGCCGGACTATGTGGAGCGCTTCGAGCTGTTTATCTACGGCCGCGAAATGTGCAACGCCTATTCGGAGCTCAACGATCCCATCGACCAGCGCCATCGCTTCGAGGAGCAGGAGAAGCTCCTGGCCCAGGGCGACGAGGAGGCCAATCACACCGACGAGGACTTCTTAAACGCTCTGGAGATCGGCATGCCTCCGACAGGCGGCATCGGCTACGGCATCGACCGTCTGGTGATGCTTTTGACCAATTCGCCGGCCATAAGGGACGTGCTGCTGTTCCCGACAATGAAGTCCTTGGATAAAAAGGAGACGGCGAAGAAGGGAGAGGCTGCGCCGGAGAAGGCCGCCGCAGGCGAGCCGGCCGAGGATAGGGCGCCGCAGGAGGGAGGGCCGCAGGCGTCCTCGCTGCAGCTTGACCTGTCCAAGGTAAAGGTTGAACCTTTGTTTGCCGATATGGTGGATTTTGAAACCTTCTCCAAGTCGGATTTCCGTGTGGTGAAGGTCGAGGCCTGCGAGGCGGTGCCTAAGTCGAAGAAGCTTCTCAAATTTACGCTGAACGACGGGACGGAACGCCGCCGCACGATCTTAAGCGGCATTCACGAGTATTATGAGCCGGAGGAGCTGGTAGGAAAGACCTGCGTGGCCATTACCAACCTGCCGCCCAGAAAGATGATGGGCATCGATTCCGAAGGAATGCTGATTTCCGCCGTCTATGAGTATGACGGACACGAGGGGCTGAACCTTTTGATGCTGGAGGATGGGATTCCGGCAGGGGCGAAGCTGTACTAAAAAATCTATTGTGATATGTGTATCCAGGGAAGCGGCAGGGATGGCAGAAAACTTGAGCCGCCGCTGCCTGTTTAAAGGGCATAAAAGACAAGAAACGCCGATACATAGAGAGCTCTGTGTATCGGCGTTTCCAATCTTGGCATCGGATCACCACTTTTACGATTCTCCGTTTATTTGCCAGTGTCCATTTTTGGTTGCGCCGATTCTTGTGATTACGCCCTTTTCTTTTAAAGCTTTGATACGGGCAGCAACCGTTTTTCTGCTCACAGAGAGTTTATCAGCAATATCGGACATGGAATATCCGGGATCTTCGAGGATAATATTAAGGACTTCCTGCTCTTTTGCAGTCACCTTTGCAGTCACCTTTGCAGTCACCCTTTCATTAACTGTAGAAGTAAAGGTACGGACAATTCTGTCTTCTGGACCTGTGAATTTAATCATGATATCGCCAGGATGGACAGTATATTCTGGCAGGGGAACACCATCTTCCGAACAAGCCTGACAAATCTTTTCGACACCACGTCCCCAACTTTCAATAAAACCAGCGAGATAATAGACATTTGCAATACTGGGATTATACGGTTTGGAAGTATGCTTCTGCATTAAGTTCTCAGCCGTCCAGTTTTCTGGAAGTCTTCCGCAGTTTGCAATGTATAATTTGTCTTCATAAACGCTGATCTGGATTGGAGTGCAGGATTCATACTGCTTATGGCATAAAGCATTCAAGAGGGCTTCCCTCAGGGCTGCATTTGGGACAAAGTAGCGTTCAATTCTCTGCATACCCTCATAGGAGATTTTGGCTTTCATATACTTTAGATGGATTACCTCTATGATTTTATCTATTTGCTCCAGAAGCGACCCATGTATTTCATCCTGATATACCAGGTCTGCATTCGTTTCAAAAAAACCGATTTTTGTATATGCGCCCAACTGCCAGCGATCAGGATTTTTGCTGAACAATAGCATCGCTGCATTTGTATAGTACCCTGCATTGGTCAGGCGAAGCTTCTCCATCAGGATATCTTTCGGCTCATCTAAAACGCTTTCATCAAGCCGCTGTTTTTTAGCTGCCAAGGATTTGAATCGATTGACAAGTTCATCGTCGATATCGTCAATCGTAAAACCGGGCAGGGGCATATTATCCCAGGAAGCGCCGCGTTTGCGGAGAATGAAACTTTCCAGCTCCGGGCCGGAGAGCGTCTGCATGGTGCTTCCGCTGCGATAATAGTAAACACCCTTGCAGGAAATCGCAACAGGATAGGGAGGAACTATAATTTCAATATATTCTTTTCCATTCTGTTCCAAACAATTTACATCGACAACGATACTCATGGCATTGCGAATCTTATTGGGAATATCCTCCAACAGTTTGCGGGGGTTATTTAGACCGATAACTTGTCCATTATCATCACAGCCGATATATATCTTTCCGCCTTGCGCATTTGCAAAACCGCAGATCCATTCCAGATAATCGTCTTTCCACTTGGATTTCCACTCTATATTTTGATTTTCAGGCATGGTGTTCTTCCTCGCATTTCTTAATAAATGCCCCATTTTTTTCGGCTTCTGTAGCGGTCATAAATTTTATAATTGATCGCCTTGTTGTTATTTATTATATTCAGTTATTAACAAAATAGCAAGAGGCTATGCAAATGGCAGAGTTTGAATAAATCTCTGATACAAAGCGGCCAGCAGACAGGCACAGTATTATTTATGGACACCACATGAAAAATGGAACCAAGTTTTCCAGGCCGGATTAAAAAAATTGGGATTTTTTTTATTTAGGGCTTGCAAAATCTCCAGATTCATGTACAATATATACAACAAACAAATTTTCATTCTTACCACTGCATCTATACTGGCTTTCTGCCAGGCTGCGGGGAGATCCTCTTTCGCGCAGCATATTTTCACCTATTATAATTACCCATCCTACAAGACGTTTCTTTTGTTTTCAAAAACTTTTCGGATAATATTCCACATATCCCCAAAACTGGGCGTTTAATGAAACAAAACCTCTTTATAGAGCTGTTTTCCGAGCTTTTTGCGGAGAAAGGAGGCGGGACCTATAAAATTCAAGACAAAAACAATGGGGTACCAGCTCATTGTGTAGGCCTGGACCGGACGAGGGGAGCGTCTGGATATGGCCGAGATAGAGAAATTTGCCCGCCATTATCCCCGCCGCTTTTTCCGGCCGGTGCGGGTAAAGAAGCATTTTGCCGAGTTCCGGGGGCCGGCAGGCATCAGCCTGTATGAGCGGCTGGCCAGCCCGATTGACCGTGAGGAGTTTTTGCTGATCCTGGAGCAGACGGTGGCGGCAGTCCGTCAGCTGCAGCTGGCCAATCTATCTCTTTCTTATCTGGTCTCCGATATACGCTATGTGTATGTCAATGAGATGACCAGGGAGATCTTTTTCCTCTATATTCCCGCGGCGGCAAGGGAAAAAGGCGGGGGACTGCCGGAATTTCTCGAGGCCCTGGTATACTCGGCAAAGCCGGAAACGGCCGAAGACCAGGATTTTCTCTCTCGTTTTGCCCGCCGTTTTCAAGGATCCGGCTGGCTGGATGCCGATGAGCTGGAGCGATTCTTATCGGAGGAAAGAGGGGAGGCGAAGCAGGCCGGCCTTCCGGATTTTGAGGAGGAGACGGGCTTACTGACAGAGGCTGAGGATACGGAGGGGACGGCCCTGCTTGCACAGGAGGGGGCGGAGGCCTGTTATCCTGCGCTTTCCCGGATTCTCACCGGGGAGACAATTTATATCGATAAGCCGGTATACCGCCTGGGAAAGGAGAGAAGCTATGTCGACTATTTTGTAACCAATAACATTGCGGTCAGCAGGAGCCATGCGGACATCATAACGAGGGGGAACCGCTATTATATCAAAGATCTCAATTCCAAGAATCATACCTATATCAACAGCCGGAAAATACCGGCGCAGCTGGAGACGGAACTCCACGACGGGGATGTGATAAGACTGGGCAACGAAGAGTTTATTTTTCGCGTTTAAAATTTTTCTGCATAATTACAAAAAACATTTCATTACAAAAATGAGAACTTTTGAAGAGAGGGGGAGAAAGATGCGATTCACCGCTGTCGTGCAGACAGATATCGGAATATCCAAAAAAATAAATCAGGACAGCCTCCTGCTTCGCCATGGGCGGGCGGAGGGCAGGGAGGTTTTGCTGGCGGCGGTCTGCGACGGCATGGGAGGCCTGCCGCGGGGCGAACTGGCAAGCGCGGAGGCTGTGCGGGCCTTTCACCGCTGGTTTGCCGAGGAACTGCCGTCCGAGCCGGCACAGGCGGATATGCAGGCGATCGGGGCCAGATGGGTCCTGCTGTTAAAAAGGCTGAACGCCAGACTTTCAGACTACAGCAAAAGGAAGGGAATCGAAGGGATGGGAACAACCTTCTCCGGGATTTTGTTCCTGGACAGCCGGTATCTGATGGTCCATGTGGGGGATTCCCGCATTTACCGGCTGGGAAGCTCTGTGCAGAGGCTGACGGTGGATCACACGGTTGTAGGCCGGGAAGTGAGCCAGGGCCTGCTTTCGCCGGAAGAGGCCAGGACGGACCGGCGCAGAAGCCTGCTGTGGCAGTGCGTAGGGGCGTCCTCCGTCGTCGAACCGCAGACCGCCTGCGGCAGTACGCAGCCGGGGCTGTATCTCCTCTGTTCCGACGGCCTTTATCATGAAATCAGCGAGGAAGAGATGAGGGAAAGGCTGGAGCCAGGCAGGCCGCAGAGCAAAGAAAGGCTGCGGGACGAGGTTCGGGGGATGATGGAGCTGGCCAAGGAGCGGGGCGAAAGGGACAATATTTCAGCGATTCTGATTCAGGCGGAGTGAGGCGAGGGAATATGGCGAGGATAGGGACGATCATCGAAGAAAAATATGAGGTATTAAAGGAAATCGGAAGAGGAGGAATGTCCGTCGTCTATCTGGCAATGGATCGAAGGCTCAACAAGCAGTGGGCTGTCAAAGAGATCCGCAAAAAGGGAAGAGGAAAAAACGACGAGATTGCGGTAAACAGTCTGATTGCCGAGGCCAATATGATGAAAAAGCTGGATCATCCCGCCCTGCCCCGGATTGTCGACATCATCGACAATGGAGGGACGATTTACGTCATTATGGATTACATCGAGGGGGAATCCCTGGATAAGATTCTGCATGAATACGGGGCCCAGCCGGAGGAATTGGTCGTGGGCTGGGCAAAACAGCTCTGCGACGCTCTTTCCTATCTGCATGGGCAGAAGCCTCCCATTATATACCGGGATATGAAGCCTGCCAACGTGATGTTAAAGCCGGAGGGAAATATCAAAATAATCGATTTCGGCATTGCCCGGGAATATAAGGAGAAGAGCCTTTCGGACACCACCGTGCTGGGGACCAGGGGCTACGCTCCGCCGGAGCAGTATAACGGGCAGACGGATCCCCGCTCCGATATCTTTGCCCTGGGAATGACCATGCATCATCTGCTCACCGGGGCGGATCCGCGAAACGGGGAAATCTACGCCCCGGTGCGGCAATGGAATCCGGAATTGTCCGAGGGAATCGAGCGCATTATCGACCGCTGCGTGCAGCCGGCCCCCGAAAACCGCTATCAGAGCTGCGCGGATCTCTTGTACGACCTGGAACATCCGGAACTGATTACCAGGGGGTATAAAAGAAAGCAGAAACGGAAACTGGCGGCCTTTCTTGCCTGCTTTGGCCTGTGCATTCTGCTGGCTTTAACCGGGGCAGCCTTACATTTTGCCTCCCGCCGCGTCAATCAAAAGGATTACGAGGCGAATATCGCTGGTTCGGATCCGAACCGCTATTATGCGGCCGTGGAAATCTATCCGGGGAGGGTCGAGGCCTATGAGAGGCTGATTGCATACTGCAAAAACCATCCGGCTGAAAACGAAGAGATTATACGCGTAGGAAATGCCATCGAAAATCATGCGGCGGATTTGGACGCATCCCAGCCGGAGACGGCGGCCCTCTACTATAATATGGGGAAACTGTATTTTTCGGAATTTGACGGCTCTTTTCGGAGCCGGGCCGTGAGCGCCGGGGGGTTCTTCCAGACGGCGGCGGAAACGGAGGCTGTATTTGAAAAAAAGGAAATCGCCCTCTGCTATCACCTGATCTGTGAATTTATCACGGCACAGAGTACGACGGCGGAGCATTCCCTGGCGGATTATCAGGAGCTTTTTGCAGAGATTGACGCGGCCATAGAAGCGGTGGACGCGGCCTCGGACGGGGAGGCCAATTATGACAGGGTTTCCCTGTATTACGTGACAATGCTGCTCATCAACGACCAGGCGGAGTATATGGCGGGAGTAGGGATGGATCGCCAGACCGTATTGGAGCGGATGGACGAACTTTATCAAAAAGCCGCCGGGCTCACCTCGACTCTTGCCTATGTGAATGAGCTGCAGGCGGAGATTGCGGAGAATTATCATTCTTTTATGGATAACATCGAGGCAAAGTACAATGTGGTGGAAAAACGCCGGCAGAGGGGAGGAAATTAGAAATGGCGGAGACATTAGCGGAACTGGCGGCTGTCTCGTTCCTTCTTTCGGGCATCAGTCTGGCTCTTTCGGTTTTCTTTTGGTTTTTCTTTGGGATACCGGCCGTCGCAGGAGATCTGACAGGGCGCACGGCGCGAAAATCCATAGCCAGGATGCGCGACGCCAATGAGAGGTCGGGGGTTAAGCCATACCGGAGCAGTAAGGTCAATGCCGACCGGGGCAGGGTGACGGACAAATGGGAGGAGGAGACGGGGACCTTTGCCCTGCAGGGAACCGCTCTCTTATACAGCGATGCGAAATGGGTCACGATTGAGGACGTCATGATTGTCCACACCGGCGAGGAAATTTTTTGATTCGATTTGCCGCCGGGACAAAAGGAGGGAAAGGATGAAGGAGAGAAAAAAGGAGAGAAAAAAGGAGATAAAGCGGGAAACAAAGGGAGAAAGGAAAGAAGAAATGAAAAAGGGCCTAAAGGAAAAGGCGGCAAAAGGATTTCTGGCGCTTTTGATTGGAATGCTGCTGGTTGCCTTTCTGGAAGCGGCCGGAGGGGCCGAGGCACTGGGAGCGCCGGAGGCGCCGGGAGGAACGACAGAGATAGCGGAAACCCCGGAAACAGACCCGGAGGCGGACGGAGAGTCGGAGCCTGAGACGGTTCCGGAGCCAGTGCCGGTGGAAATGTGCTTGGTTACTGCGGTCGGCGGAGAGGGAGGAAAAATCCTTCTGCAGGAGCGGGAGGAGCAGGCGATTACGGTGGAGGAAAACACGAAGGTTTCGGTCTGCGTCCGGGCTGAGCCGGGCTATCGGATCGGGACGGTTACAGTCGCGGGAGAGCTGCAGGAGCTGGAAGAGGGGAGGGCAGAATTTACGGCGGTCCTGGAAATCACGGCGGACACGGAAATAGAAGCAAGCTTTATTCGCCTGCATACCGTCAGAATCCTTTGCGGCGGGAAGGGTTCTGTTGTGACGGAGCCTGAAGGGGAGCCGAGCTCGGACGGCCAGGGGATTTCCATAATTTCCATAACGGTCGATGCGGGGAAAACCGTTCGGATCATGGCAGTTCCGGAGGAAGGGCATACGATAGGGTCTGTCCAGGTAAACGGCGAGGACCAGGAGGTGATTGCCGGGGAGGCGGAAGTCTATTTTCTCTTGGAGGCCATAGAGGGGGACAAGGAAGTGGAGATTCGCTTTCGGGAGGTGGCCGCGGCGGCTGCCGCTGATTTTTCGCTGAACGGGGAGGCGGCTCTGCGAAGCGATGGAAATTTCTATGTCTATGCCCAGGGGGACGAGGCTGTCTTCTCGACTGAGAAGGAAGGCATGGAGGTCTATGACACCGCGGGAAATTTGCTCGGAGGAGGTCAGAGCACGCAGGAGGTCATGGTAACAGAGACGGCGGCTATTGGGCGGATCCGCCTCTATTATCAGGCGGAAGGAGAATATTTTCCGGCCTGGCATGAGGTGGCGGGTATCGGCGCAGAGTCGCCCTGGCAGATTGTTATGGACGGGGACGCCCCGAAGGTCAGGCTGACGCCGACAGCTCCCAATGAAGAGGGAATCTACTGCGCCGATGTGCCGGTCGCCGTCTGCGCCGAGGATCCCGGCAGTTATTCGGGGCTTGCCCAGGTAACATACCGCCTGCTTTGCGGCGGGGAGGAGACGGACAGCGGCATTCTCTATTCCTATACGGATGGAGAGGAGATTCGCGGCAGCTTCGACGGGGAAATTACGGTGGACAGCGCAGGGAATAATTCGTCCGCCGTGACCCTGGAGGTGAGGGCGGAGGACAGGGCGGGCCGGCTGTCGGTGGAAACAGTGAATCTGGATATTGACATTACGCCGCCGGAAATCCGCATTCGCTTTGACAACAACAGGGACAATGGAGGAAATGCTTATTTTGACGCCCCGCGCACGGCCACTGTGGCGATCACCGAGAGAACCGGGCATTTTGATGCGTCAGACGCAGAGCAGGGACTCCGGATTTCTGCCCTGGACGGGACGGGGCAGCCCGTGGAGGACGCCTGGATCCTGGAGGGCTGGACGACGGAGGAACAGGAGGAAGATCCGGACGCAGCCGTTCATACGGCGGTGCTCCGCTTTGTGAAGGACGCCCATTATTCCTGGTCGATCTCTTATAGAGATTTGGCCGGAAATGAAGCCGGAGCGCCGGATACGGCGGACGCGGCTGCTCCTTTTGCCTTTGCGGTGGATACGGCGGCTCCTGCGGGAGTGGTGCGGGCGGTGTCGGCAGAGGGGGAACAGCAGGCATGGGACGGCCTGCAGGATGCGTTCACCTTTGGCTTTGCTTCCGGGGAGAGAATCTCCCTGACCGGAGAATTTACGGACCAAATCTCTCCATCCCTTGCTTCGGTGGAATATTACAAGGTACAGGCCGGAGCGCCGGGGGAGGCCTTTGCGGCTTTGGGGGCAGAGGAACTGGAGCAGGCGACGGAGTGGGAGGCATTTAATGGGCTGGAGGCTGACAGCGAGGAGCAGTTTGTTGTCTATTTCCGGCTGGAGGACCTGGCCGGCAATACGACCTTCCTCAGTACCAACGGTCTGACCATGGACCGTACCGCCCCGGTGCTGGAGGCGGCCGCAGACGGCGCGGCGGAGGCGGCAATTCTGGCGGACGGGCGGGCTCTCTATAACGGGGACGTAACCATCCGGGTGAAGGCGACGGAACCGGCTGCGGCAGGAGTCTATGCCGGACTGCGCACAGTTTCCTACCAAGTCCTGAATATGGGAACAGAGACGCAGGCAGGAGTCCTCTTTGCCTTCGACTCGGAGAACCCGAGGCGGGAAGAACTGACGGGGGAATGGGCCGGGGAATTTATCGTGGACAGCGAGGCCAATAACAGCAACGACGTTCGCATTCGGATTTACGCCGAGGATAATGCCGGGAATTCCAGCGAATGGGAGATAGCCTTTGCCATTGACATAACGGAGCCGGTCGTCGAGGTGAGCTACGACAACAATGAAGCGGTGAACGGCTTTTATTTTAACGCAGGCAGGACGGCAGTGATCACAATAACCGAGAGGAACTTCCGGCCGGAGGATGTGAAGCTTTCCGTTGCAAATGCGGACGGCCCTGTTCCGGCTGTCGGCGGCTGGAGCCGCCTGGAAGGCTCCGGCAATGAAGACGACGTCCGCTGGACGGCCGCCCTGGCCTACGACGCCGACGGCGACTATACCTTCGATATCGCTTATACGGACCTGGCCGGGAATCCGGCCGGCGCGGCCAGCTACGGAGGAAGCGCCGCGCCGCAGGCGTTTACAATCGATCAGACCCCGCCGGTCCTAACGGTAAGCTACGATAATAACGAAGTGAAAAACGGCCGGTATTTTGCGGCAGAGCGCACGGTCACCGTTGCAGTAAGGGAGCATAATTTTGACGAGAACCTGGTGGACTTTACCGGCGCGGCTTTTCAGGATGGGGAGATGGATGCTGCCGGCACGGCTTTTCAGGAGGGGACGGACGCCCTGCCCGTGGTCCGCTGGACGCACAGCGGAGATCTGCATACGGCGCAGCTTTCCTTCCGGGAGGATGGACATTATACCTTTGCGGTGGAGGCGGCAGACCTGGCGGCCAATTCAAGCGGGGAGGCGGACTACGCAGGAAACGCGGCCGCCCGGGATTTCATCATCGACCAGACGATTGCAGGCCCGGTGATCGGAGGGGTAAGGGACGGCTGCGCCTACAGCGGGGACGTTGTTCCGACGATTTCCTTTGGCGACAGCAATTACGATTTCTGCGAGGTGAGGCTATTGCGCACCCGCCTGGACGAGAAGGAGCTGGATGTGACGGCCCGGTTCATTCCCTCGGTGACGGAAAACGGACAGGGAGGCTGGGGCGAATATGATACCTTTGCACAGACCGTGGAAAACGACGGGATTTATACCCTGCGCGTCCGCATCGCGGACCTGGCCGGCAATGAGAGAACGGAGGAAGTGACCTTTGCCCTGAACCGTTTCGGCTCGGTGTATGTGTATGACGACTACCTGATTTCCCTGATTCAAGACGGAGGGCAGTATCTGACAAGCTTCGACGGCAGACCGCCGGTTTCTTCGGACCTGGTGATTACGGAGTATAGTCCGGTCCGGCTTTTAGACGATTCCCTCCGGCTTCTCCTTACCCGCAATGGGGAGAGGGTGGACGCTGCTTATGCGGCCCTTCCTCTGGCGTCCGGCCGGAAGGCCGGGAGAGGGGAAAGCGGATGGTACCAATATGTATATACCATTGCGGCCTCCAATTTTACGGAGGATGGGATTTACCGGCTGTCTTTGTATTCCTCCTATGACACGGCGGATTCCGGGAGGCGGGATACGGCGAGCGTACCGGAAAATTCGGTGGATGAGAGGGGGAACCAGGTCGTAGACCAGCTGCGCTTTACCGTGGACACGACGGCTCCCGAGATCCGCAACATTGCCAATCTGGAGGAAACCATCATCGACGCTCCCCGTCTGGAGGTCGGCTACACGATTGTGGACGTCGGCGGCCTGGCGTCGGTGCAGGTTATCGTAAATGGAAAGACCATAGACCATATAACGGATTTTGGGGGAGAAAACCATAGCTATACCGGGTCTTTTATCCTGGAGGAGGACGGAAACGTCCAGTCTGTCCGCTTGATTGCGGCAGATTTGGCGGGCAATGTGACCGATACGGCGGCTGCGGACTTCGAGACGGGAGGAGCCTATGTATTTCATGACCAGGTTACGGTTTCCACCAATTTCATCGTCCGCTGGTATGCCGACAAGCCGCTGTTTTGGGGGAGCGTCGGCGGGGCAGCCGCCTTTGCCGCCCTTGCCCTTGCTTTAGCCCGGATCCTTGGAAAACGTGTGGGAAAGGCGAAGCGATGAATGCGGATGGGCTGCTTCTGGAAAGGGGGATTTCGCAGAGGGAGTACGGCTCGGATTTTGCCTGCCTGATGGCCGACAAGGAGGCTTTTTCGGCTACCGAGTACAAGGTATTGTCCGGCCGGGAGGACGGCTGCTTCGTGGGGTGCATGCGGACGCTGTACAACGGAAAGGTTCAGCTGTATTACAGAGTCGGGGCCGGCATGCCTCTGCCTGCCCTGCTTCCCTCCCTGGACAGACGGAAAATCGCTGCCCTCGCCGCAGGCCTTCTTTCCAGTATAGAAGAAGTGAAAGACAATGGTTTCCTGTCGTGCCAAAACATTCTTCTGTCCCCGGAAAGGATCTATGCGGATTCTTCTGCCGGACCGATAAAACTCACCTACCTTCCCCTTCGCCGCAGGCTGTTTGCGGATGAAGCTGCCTTTGCCATGGGACTGCGGGCCTGTCTGCTCCGTCTTCTTTCAGCCTGTCCTGCTTCGGAATGGGAAGAGCTTTCCTGGCTTTTGCAGGAATCGGAGACGCTGGCCTCCGGCGGGGAGGGGACGTGGGAGGGGTTGTGGGAGAAGCTGCGGGAGAGACTGAGAGGGGAGATGGCCGGCGGAAACGGCGGACTAAGGCTTTCTGCGGTAAACGGGCCGAAGGGGTTTGCGATCTCCGTAACAAAGGAGGATTTTGTTCTGGGCAAAAAACCGGGACTCGCGGACGGGGTGATTCCCTTCAATAAGCGGATTAGCCGCGTTCACTGCCGGCTCAGCCGCAGGGAGGGGAGTTTCACGGTTACGGATCTGGGCAGTACCAACGGAACCTTTGTCAATGGAAGGAGGCTGCGGCCGGGCGAGGCCTGTCCGCTGGGGAAGGGAGACAGGCTGCGGCTGGCGGACAGCGAGTTTCAGGCGGATCTTTAAAGAAATGCCAAGAGGCATTCGGGGAGGACAGATGAAAAAACCGAGAATTATCCTGGCGGATCGGGACGAAAGCTATATGGCTGCCCTGCAGTCTGCCTTTGCCGAGAGCTTTTTTGGCAGGATAGAGCTGGAGGCGATTACGGATCCCGCTTATTTTCAGGAGCTCTTTGCCAGCCCGCAGCGGGCGGATATCGCGGTGATGGCGGAGGAATTTTATTCGCCGTCCATGGAGCGGCATCCTATAACGGAGCTCTTTTTGCTGACCGAGCAGCGGGAGGAAGAGGAAGCAGGCGGGGCGGGGACCAGTCGGATTTTTAAATATTCCAGCCCGCAGGAAATCGTCCGCGAGACCGCCGGCAGATGCCCGGATGCGTTTCGCCGGGACACAGGGAAGGAGGGCAGGACGCGGCTCATCCTGGTCTGTTCCGCCTGCGGAGGCGTGGGCAAGACCACGGCCGCCCTGGGGATCTGCGCCTGCCTTGCGGCAAACCGCAGGAGGGTTCTGTATATCAACGCGGCCGGACTGCAGGTCTTTGGCTGGCTTCTGGAGGATAGAACCCCTATCGATTTTCCGCAGGCCTGCCTGCGGCCGGAGAGCGAGGACGATGCCCTCTACCGGGAAATCCGTCCGCTGATACGAAAGGAGAGTTTTTACTACCTCCCTCCCTTTCGCGGGGCATTGCTGGCGGCGGGTGCGGATTGGCGCGTCTATGAAAAGCTGGCCGTTTCGGCCGCGGGTGCGGGGGAGTTTGACCATATCGTCGTCGATGCGGATGCGGGCCTGGACGAAGGGAAGGCTAGGCTTATGGATCTGGCCTCCAAGGTCGTCGTGGTGACGGCCCAGACCGAGGCGGCCGTCTATGCGACGAATGCTCTGCTTCACAATATAGAAGGGGCTGACGGGGAGAAATACCTGTTTGTCTGCAATCATTTTACCGAAGGAGGGAGCGGGGATGCCGCGCTATGGGAAAGGGCGGAATTTTCCGTGGATGAGCACATCGGCTACAGGGAGGATTATGGACGGACTGGGCGGACAGACTGGGCGAAGGACAGAGGGATGCAGAGAATCGCTTTTCTGACTATGCAGGGGGAAGAATGAGCAGGGATTGGGTGACGGTTGTTTTTATCATGACGGAACGAAAAGAGGAGAGGGAGATAGAAATTCCCCTCTTCCTCACGGCAAACGAGCTGATTCTGGCTCTGTCCAAGGCCTACGGACTGGATATGGATCTTTCCCATATCAGCAGCTGCTGTCTCATGGCGGAGAATCCCATTGCCCTGTTAAAGGGGAGTAAAACGCTGGAGGCGTTCGGCCTTCGGAATGGGACGGTAATCTATTTCACAGGGAAGGAGGGAGGAGGAGATGGAAGACCGGTATAAGCTTACGATTGAGGGCCGCAATCTTTACAGGGAGGCGGAGCTGGGGCCGGATCTGGACGAGCTGTCGGTGGGCACTGCTCCAACGAGCGGGGTTAGGCTGCGCCGCGATCTGTTTTTTGCCCCGATTGAGCTGAGGCTTCGCAAGGCTGCGGGGGAGTGGAGCCTGTTCTGCCCGGATCATCTGTATCTGTCGGTGGGGGACGTGCGCAGGCTTTTGGTCAAAAAGCTGGCCCACGGCGACGAGATCCAGGTGCGGTATCGGGATTCGGACCAGGAGGTTTTCACCCTGTCTTTTCGCCTTGACTTTGACTATGGGCGAAAGGACTACAATCTGGAAATCGATCTCTCCGGCAAAGACCAGCTCCGGATCGGAGGGGCGGAGGGCAGCGATCTTTTCCTGGAGAGCCCCTATCTGGGGAGGGACTTCCTGCTCCTTAAAAGGGAGGGCGGAAAAATCCGCCTCTATGACAAGGGGAGCCGCTGCGGCGTCTATGTAAATGGGGTGAGAATCCGGGAGACAGAAGAATTGAAGGAGCACGACTTTTTTTCCTGTGCCGATTTTTCCTTCTATTACAGGAATGGCAGGCTTTATGCCGCGGACTGCGCCAGGATGCGGCCAAACGGACTGGAAGCCAGGAGAATCGATCACTGGGCCTCCCCGTTTTCCTATCCCTGGTTTAACCGCGGCACGCGGCTTCGGTATGCGATCCCGCAGATACGGCTGGAAATACGGCAGGCGGCCCCGCCGCCGGCAAAGCCGAAGAAAAACATCGTCCTGGCGGTGCTTCCTTCCCTGGTCATGCTGGCCTTGACCATAGTCCTTCGCGGCCTGATGGGAGGGGGAGGCGTTTTTGTGGTCTACAGCGCTGCCTCCATGGGGCTGGGAGCCGCCATGTCCGCCGCGGCCTTTGTAATGGAAAACAGGGAATATAAGAGGGAAACGGAAAAGAGGATCGATGCCTATAAGCGGTATATGGAAGATAAAAGGAGGGAGATCGAAGGGGCGCGGGCTGACGAGCTGCGCATCAGAAGGCAGATGCATCCGGCTCTGGAGGACAGTCTGCGGGAGGCGCAGATCTTTGGCAGCCGTCTGTTTGAAAGAAGTCCGGAGGATGAGGACTTCCTGCAGGTCTATCTGGGAAAAGGAAGGGTGGAATCGGCCAATCCCATTGGCTGCAGCCGCCAGGAGTTTATCGACGGGGAGGATTCGCTGGCGGCTTTGCCGCAGCAGACGGCGGAGAGCTTTCGCTATCTGGAAAACGCCCCTGTGGCCGTCGATCTGCGGCCTGCCTGCGCCGTCGGGGTCGCCGGGCCGGCAGAGGCGCTTCGGGAAATGTTTCAAAATATGGTCCTCGATATTGCCATCCGGAATTTTTACCGCGAGGTGAAAATGGTATTTATCCTGCGGGAGGAGGACTGCCCTCCCTTTCGGTGGCTTCGCTGGCTGCCCCATGGGCAGAGCGAGGAGCTGGGCCTGCGCTATATTGTCTGCGATGAAGAGAGCCAGGGCGTGATCCTGGAGGAGGTCTATGGGATCCTCTCGGCCAGGGAAACGACTGTCGGGGAAAAAACGGATTTTGGCGAATGGTACCTGGTGTTTGTCACCGATCTCGCTGCCATCCGGACCCATCCTCTTTTCCGCCATGTAAAAAAAGCGGCCGACTATGGCTTCACCTTTGTTTTCTTTTCCCAATGGGAAGCGCTTCTGCCCCAGGGCTGCACCCAGATCATCCGGCTGGGGGAGGAGGGAAAGGGGAGGGTTATCCCGGCGGAAAACGGAGATTTAGGGATAGATTTTTCCTATCCGCTTATCCACGACAGGGCAGCGAACCTGGCGGCGCACCGGCTGGGAGGGATCCGGGCGGAGGAGGTTTCCCCGGAGGGAGAGCTGCCTTCGCAGATCACAATGTTTGAGATGCTGGACATCCTCTCGACGGAGGATATTGACCTGGGCAGCCGGTGGGAAAAGGCGGAGAGCTGGCGCAGCCTGGCCGCGCCCATCGGCGTCCGGGCGAAAAACCAACTGGTATACCTGGATATCGGTGATAAGCCGGGGGCTCACGGCCCCCACGGCCTGGTGGCGGGAACCACCGGCTCGGGCAAATCGGAGGTACTGCAGACCTATATCCTGTCGATGGCCGTATTGTTCCATCCCCATCAGGTGCGCTTTGTCCTCATCGATTTTAAAGGAGGGGGGATGGCGAATCAGTTCCGGCGGCTGCCGCATCTTGCCGGGACGATTACCAATATCGACGGCAGGGAAATAAAGCGCTCCCTGCTTTCCATCAAGGCGGAGCTTCGCAAGCGGCAGGAAATCTTCGCGGAAAGCGGAGTCAACCATATCGACGATTACAGCAGGCTGTATAAGAAGGGAAGGGTTTCTGTGCCTCTGCCCCATCTGATTCTGATTGTCGATGAGTTTGCCCAGCTCAAGCAGGAATATCCGGATTTTATGAAGGAACTGATCGCCGCGGCCCGGATTGGCCGTACCCTGGGAATCCATCTGATCCTTTCGACGCAGAAGCCGGCCGGCGTTGTGGACGCACAGATCTGGTCCAATTCCCGGTTTCGCCTCTGCCTGAAGGTGCAGTCTAAGGAGGACAGCAGCGAGATGCTGAAAAACCCGCTGGCGGCGGAGATTACAGAACCGGGGCGGGCCTATTTCCAGGTGGGAAGCAACGAGGTCTTCACCCTCTTTCAGTCCGCGTACAGCGGGGCCGCCGTGCCGGAGGGGAACGGGGAAAGAGAGAGGGAGTATGCAATCTGGGAGAGAAACTTCTGGGGAAAGAGGACGCTTACATATACCAGCAAAAAGGCGGGAGCGGCGGAAGGGGACGGTTCGCAGCTGCAGGCCATCGTGGACCATATCGCCGCCTACTGCCGCAGGCAGGAGATGGAACTTCTCCCTGTGATCTGCCTGCCGCCCCTGGAGGACTGGATTTCCACCGCTGCGCTCACCGGCTGGAACCGGGAGGGGAGGGAAATCGCCGTGCCCATCGGCATATACGACGACCCGGAGCGGCAGAGGCAGGGGATCGTCCGGCTTGACGTTTCGCGGGACAATATTCTTATCGTGGGCTCTGCCCAGACCGGAAAGTCCGTCCTGCTGCAGACGCTGGCCTACGAACTGATCCGCCTGTACGGGCCGCAGGAGGTCAGCCTGTATCTGGTGGACTGCGGCAGCCTGACGCTGCGCCTTTTTGAGGCTTCCGCCCATGTGGGCGGGGTGGTGCTGGCAAGCGAGGAAGAAAAGGGCAGAAATCTGTTTAAGCTCCTGGACGAAGAGGTGATCCGGAGAAAGAAGCTTTTGGCGGACAGAGGAGTGGGAACTTTTGCCGCCTATCTGGAGGCAGGGTACGGGGATCTGCCCCTCCTCCTTGTCCTCATCGACAATGTGGCTGCCTTTAAGGAGTATTTTCCCAGGCAGGCGGACGAGCTTGGCAGGCTCAGCCGTGAGGCCCAGGGCGTAGGACTGTCCTTTGTGGTAACGGCGGCCTCGGCCAGCGTCCTTCCTTACCGCACCCAGGCCAATTTCGGCTGCAGGCTGGCCTTCCGCTGCAACGATGCCGGCGAGTATGGCTCCCTGTTTGGCCGCTGTAAGATAGCGCCTGGGGAAAATGCCGGCAGAGGACTCGTTATGCAGGGCAAAGATGTCCTCGAGTTTCAGGCGGCCATATTCGGGGAGGGGGAGAGGGAGGCGGACCGGAACCGGGAGCTTTGCAGATTCATCGAAAGGCGCAATGGGGAATGCAGCGGCCAGGCCGTGAAAATTCCCATGATTCCAGGGCAGCTCTCCCTCGAAAAAATGCTGGAGGAAGAGGGGGCCGCCTTTCGGGACTGCGGCGTCCTGCCCATAGGGATGGATTTTGATACGGTGGATCTGACCTCGATCCGCCTTGGCTGCGACGGGTTTCTGGCCCTTTTCGGAGATGAGGCCAGGCGGGACAGATTCACCGAAAATCTGCTGCGGATGCTGGGGGAGACGGCTGTCTTTCATTCCCTGCGGGTATGGATTGCGGACGACAGGGCGGGGAAACTTCGGCCCTTCTCCCGGCGGGGCTTTGCGGAGGAATACACGGCAGATGATGAAGAAGGGCTTTTGTTGGCTGTTTCGTTTTGCGAAGATGTGCTGCGGGAAAAGGAGGACGGGGGTTACCGCATGCTGATCCTGGCGGGAGAGGAGGTCTTTCAGAAAATCTGCGCCGACCGGGAAAGGAGCAGGCGCTTTGCCCAGGCCTTGCAGCGGGCAGCACAGGAACAGTCCTTTTTTCTCCTTGCCGTCCCGAACCAGGCAGTGAATTGGAACTCCTCCGAGGCACTGCGGACGATCAAGGAGGAAAGGAGCGGTATCTTTTTCGGCGATCTTGCGGACTGCAGGCTGTTTGAGATACCGGGAAGGGTAAAAGCGGCTCTTTCCTTTGACGGCACGACGGGATACCGGTTCAGAAGGGACGGCTGCTCCAAGATAAAGCTTTTTGAATGAGGAGGGAAAATGGGAAAGGATAAGAACACAGGGCCCCGCCCTGGCAGGATTGAAACGGCGAGGCTTTGCGAGGCGCATGGCAGAATGCGGGAAATTGCCGAGGCCTACGGCAGGGTGAACGCACAGGTCCACGGGATTACGAATGAGGTAAAGGAAAATTGGGTGGGAAAGGGAAGAAACGAATTTGAATTTCAGTATAAAATCCTGATCCGCAAGGTCGATGATTTCGGCGAGGCGCTTTTGGATATTTACGACGCCCTCGTGGAGGCGCAGGCGCAATACGAGACGGCGGACGATGCGCTTCGGAAGGAATTTGTGAAGGCGATCCGGAGTTAGGGAGGCGAGAGGATGAACAGCGGGGATTATTATGCGCACTACAGGCAGAAGGAGGAAGAGGCGAACCAATGCGAAGGCCAGCTGCAGAAGCTGCGCAGTCTCTGGCGCACGCTGACGGAAAACATGGAAGACAAGATTGAGGCCGTCAATCAGGCGTTGGAAGACCTCGACGAAAGCCTCCGTCAGGCGGTTCGCCATAACGACGCCTCCCCGGCCTATGCCTGGGACGGGACAGAGGACAGGGAAAAATCCCCTTTCTCAGACGCCTGGCTCAGCGCGGCGGTGCAGGGGCTGGAGGCGGAAATATCCCGTCTAAAACGGCAGAAAGAAGCGGCGGAAAATGACAGAGATTCTTTTTACAGCCAGTACCGGCAGGCGAAAGAGGCGGAGGAAAGGGCGGAAAGGGAGAGAAGAGAGCGCGAGCTCATGGCGGAGCTTGCACGTCTTTTGAAAGGGGGAGGAAAATGAGCACGGCAGCAATATCATACAAAAGGCTGGAAGAGGCGTCCGGCCAGGCGCAGACGACGGCAAAGAGGCTGGATCGGTACAGGGAAAGCCTCTGGGACGATGTGTACCGGAAACTGGACGACTGGGGTCTGGCGCAGGAGGCCATGGCAAACGTGGGCGGTAAAATAGCCCAGCTGGAAGAGAGGAGAGATCAATATGATGCCTTTGCAAAGGCGCTTGCGGACTTACAGGAGAGATGCCGGGAAACCGACGAGGAGGTGGAGAGGAGAGCGGCGGAGCTGACCGGTTCCTTTAAGGAAAATCATGGAATACGAAGCGGCTTCTTTGAAAACACAGTGGGGCATTTTTGCGTGAGCCTGGGGAACCGCTCGGCTGCCGGCCGGTGGCTGGAGGACCGGCAGGATGACTTTTACGCCGCAGCAGACGGTTTAAAGGAATGGATTCGGGCGCAGTTTGATTTCGGCGGGGGCAGGGAGTATTTGAAAGGGACGGTGGCGGGAATATTGGAGACAGCCGCCGGTTTTCTCACCGTCGTCTCGGGAATCGCCGCCCTGGCGGCCGCTCTTACCGCCACGGTTGTCACCGGCGGGGCGGCTGTGGCAGCCATTGCGGCCATTGTCGGAGGAACGATTACGCTGATAAACGGGCTGGTCAATATGCAGAACGAAGAAGAGGCCTTCCGGGCGGCGCAGGCGGGGGATCCGTCGACGGCGAGAAGGCGCAGCGAAGTGAACAGCCTGCAGGACTACATGCGTTCGTCCTTCCTTTTTGGAGCGGACGGGGAAAACTATGAATACAGCCGGCTTTACAACGGCCTGGCCCTGGGGATGGATCTGGCAAGCCTTGCCTGCGCCGTCACCTCGTTGGTTCGCGGAGCCGGAAAATTGCTTGGAAACGGCTGCAAATGGATTTCTGCGAACTGGGGGGATATACGGGCGGCGATCCGGGTCCGCGGCCTGCCCGCCCTGGGGGACTATGTGAGCGTGCGGATCTTTGCCGATTTTGGGGAGAATCTGTCACGGGAGTTTTTTGATTTTAGCAGTGTGCAGAGGGGAGCCGGCTCGATAAAGAATATGATAAATCTGCCCAAAGAGATGCTGACAGACGGCGTCACCCTGTCAAGCCTTGCAGGCTTAGGGATTTCCGGCATCCTTCTTCCGGGGCTGACGGCCTTTTCGGTGGACAGCGCCGAACCTAAAATTGCCCTGGGGGAAGGGGGCCAGCTGTATTTTGACTTTACGGAAAATATAAGGGTGAGCGAGATAACGGACCTCTTAAAAAGAGGGAGCGGAGTGATAGCGGATTTCCGGAGGCTCTTTCCTTCAAAGCTTTCCTCTCTTTTACAGGTGCTGGGTAAATTTTCAGAGGAAGGAGGGGTGTGCTTTGGAACCGTATAATCCGGATGCATATAACCTGGGTACATATAACCCGAAAGAGCCTAATTATGTGCTGAAAGTCAAGGAGGCAGTGCAGATACCGGAGAAAAGATGGTCCGGCAGGAGGATTTTCAAAATCTGCGTATTTGCCCTGATCGCCGCCATCGCCGCCCTTTCTTTGCTGCTGCGGGAGAATCTCTTTTTGGAAATGTCCAGGGCTGCAAGGCTGTTTTTAGCCGCCCTGGTTCTGGGTGCCCTGGCGGCGGGAAGAAGGAGGATGGTGTATTCTCTTTCCACGCTGGAGCTGCGGTTTTTTGACGACGGCTTTGTCCTGTATATTCCCCGGCGCTGCTACGGCGCACACGCCGCCCGAAGGGAGAGTACGGAGATGAAATATGCGGAGGTTGCGAAATGCGTATATAACGAAGCGGTAGGCCTGATTAAAATATATGGAAGCGGAACATACACCTGGCAGGACTATCAGGCGGACGGAACCCTTTCCGAAGCGCCGGCGAAGGTCAGGCATTTTACCGATGGGATGATCTATTTCACCACTTTCATGGAGCTGACAACGGATTTTGTCCGGGAAATAGAGGAGCACTCTCCTCTGCATGTGCTTACCGGAGAGGAACGGAGGTGAAGACGGCGGATGGAGCGGGAGGAATTGCGCCTTATGGCCCAGGACTGCAATGTCCAGGGGGAGATCCTTTTGCGGGCCGGCAAGGCGGAGGAGGCAAGAAAAAAGTTCGACCGGGCGATCGAGCTCTGTCCGGTGCTTGCGGAAAGCTATAAGAATTACGGCGATCTGCATATGTTTCGTAAGGAGTACCAGGAGGCGAAGAATTCTTATCGCAAGGCTTTGCTTGCGGAAAGAAGCGGCCTGCTGTATTTCCTGTATGGGAACGCCTGCTTTATGAACGACGAGCCCTACGAGGGGTTGGAAAATTATAATCGGGCCGTCTGCGAAGGCTATGACAATGCGGAGATGATGTTTCTTATGGGGATGGCCTATGAATATATGAAGGACGACGCAATGGCGCTGCGGTATTTTCAGAAGGCCTGCGTCAAAAACCCATCCCGGCCGGATTACAGGATCAAGAAGATCGGCGCCCTGGTGCGGCTGGGAGAGCAGGCCAGGGCGGAAAAGGAGGCGGACGAGCTGCTGGCAAGGGCCCCGGAGGTCTTTGAGGCCTATCATCTCAAGACCCAGCTTCTGCTTAACCGGAGGGGCTTCGACGAGGCGGCCGCTTTTGCAAAGGCCGCTGCGCAGCGGTTTCCGGAGGACGCAGAGCTTCTGTACGATTACGCCAGGGCGCTCGCTCTGGCAGGAAGAAAAGACGAGGCGCTGCAGGCGGTGCGGACAGCGCCTGAGATGAAATATTTTGCAGGGGCGAAGCGGAAATTGCTGCTTTTGGAAGGGCAGATCTGCGCCGAGGCCGGGGATTTTGACCGGGCGGCGGAATGCTGCCTTCAGTGCATCGAGATGGAGAAGAAAGAAGGATTCGACGGCCAGCCGCGCTTTATCCTGATGAATCTATACCTCGCCGGGCCGGACTATCAGAAAGCGCTGGAGCAGGCGGAAAGGCTTATCCGGGAGAAGAGAGAGGACGCATATTATTATGCGGCCCTTTACTACCGCCCTTTTTGTATCCGCCAGCTGGGGCAGGAAGAAGAGGCGAAACGGCTGTACCGGGAGGCCTGCGGCCTCTACCGGCTGGCCGCCCTGAAAGCCCCTGAGTCCATGGAATTTTACCTCTACCGGGCCCTATGCCTGAAGGACATGGGAAACTATGCAGAAGCTTCTGAAATGCTTGCATTTGTGGAGGACGTCTGCGGGCAGACAAAGGAGATAGGCCAGCTTCGCACAGAAATTAACCGCCTGAAGGCTAAAAGAGACGAAAAAACAATAGAAACAGCAGGAAAAGGAGGGGAAAGGTATGGCGCTGGCCTATGAGAGCAGCACGGATCTTGCCTTTGATACCCTGGTTCTCCGGGACTGCGGCAGACGGTACGGGCAGATTGCCGAGGAACTGCGGCGTATAGCCTCCGAGCTGGACGACTGTCTGCAGGAGCTGAGTCAGACAGGCTGGACAACTGCCGCGGGAGCAGAATTTCATGAGATGACGAAAATCAACTGGAAGGAAAATATTGAGAAATATGCAGGCCTTCTGGAAACCCTTGAAGCGATCCTTGCCGAGGCGGCGGGAAAGTATGAGGAACTTGCATCACAAGCATTCCAGCGAAAGCTGACTGCTATATAGCCCGGAAAGCATGGGCAAAATCAAGGAAACACCCTTCGGGTGTCCCAGATGCCCAGAAAAACGTGGGCAAAATCAAGGAAACACCCTTCGGGTGTCCCAGATGCCCAGAAAGCGTGGGCAGAACTAAGGAAAGGAGAAGTAGAATGGCAAACATCAGAGTTACCCCCGAAACCCTGGATGACCAGGGAACAGCGCTGGGCGGCTATGCCGATGAGCTCGCAGGCGTCCTGAGAAGCATCGACGCGAAGATCACGGAAATCAACGAAGGCTGGGACGGGCTGGCGCAGAATGCATATCTGGATATGTATTCGGTCATGAAGGAAGGACTGGATCAGTTCCCTGAACTGGTCAGGGCCCTCGGCCAGGCGACAAAAGCGGCCGCAGAGGCTTTCAGCGCCGTCGATGAGCAGCTGCAGAGCAGTTTCCAGTCGGCAAACGGATAAGCGTACCGCACAAAACAAAAACAGGAGCCCCTCAAGCCGTTCTGACTTGAGGGGTATCTCTTCTGTGAATTGGAATTTGCTGCTCTATGTATTCTATCCTTTCAAATTCTCCAAAGCAGACGGATTGTTTTTGAGGATTGCCCCGACAGTCAGGCAGGTTTTTAATTCCGGACAGTCGCCGCAAGTGGAAACGTTTTTATTCGATGCGCATTTCCGGATTTCGCATATATGCTCGCAAAATACCGTTTTCGCTCCGTTCTGACGACAGCCCTCGCAGTTAATATGCTCCGGCAGAATAGGAGCGTTATTTAACTCGGCCCACAGCTTCGCCGTTTTCTCACGCAATGCCGGATCGTCATTAGCCGTCGCAATGTATGCGTCGCATTTTTCACAGTCCAGTCCGCAGTATCCGATCATCTTTTTCATAGGTTAAATTCCTCCTAACGTTTTCTTATATCAGCAGCAAACGGTGCATGTTGTTTTCCTATCAAAATAATTAAAGCCCTGCCCCTTGGCCGCTAGTATCTTCCGGCACTAATTCGCAAATATCAGAGAGGTCACATTTTAACGCTTGGCAGATTTTAATAAGAACTGCTGGCTGACATTTTCATTTATTGTATCATGAAATCATTGTGTTCACAACAATACTGTTCAGAAATGCGATTTCCACATCGTGCGGTGTTGCTTTTCCTGAAAAAAGATATGCAAAAAAGGGGATTTTCAGTTTTCATAATAAATACATAATTTCAAGAAAGCGGAAAACATGCGGTATAAGGGCGGTTCAGGAACGGCACTACGCCTGATGGAGATTGCCCGGCTGAATTTTAAATAGATATTTTTCCCTGAAATAACAAGCCTGCCTGCATTCTGATGTCTCCTGGAAAGTATGAGGCCCTGATGGAAATGCTTTCTGACTATATTATGCAGGAAGAAGCGGATTCCAGAATGGCGCTTTTTGATTCCAGCGAAACCATGTCTCAGCAGGAAGTTATGGAGTCTCTTGGGATTACCGATGCGGATCTGGATGATATAGAAGTTGAAATAGAGTAAGGAACCGTGCAGATGAAGTGGAATATAGAATACATCAAAGAAGCGCAGAGGGATTTGAAACGGTTGGATCCTTATAATCGTAAGATTATTTTGAAAGCAATCGAAAAAACGGCAGAACGTCCGCTGCCGCCGCCAGATGGAATCGGAAATCTGCTGGGAAATTATGCCAGTTCCAAGCTGAGCGGATATTATAAAATCAAGCTGCGGAATCTTGGATATCGGGTGGTCTATCAGCTGATAACAGATGGCGGGATCATGCGTATTATTGTGATTTCAATCCGGGATGACAGAGTAGATTTATAAAAGATTTCGCCTGTTCAATGCCAGACGGAGGAATAAAAAATGGCTCTCGTTTATCTGAAAACGAGAGCCAAAGCTGTCTGCTTGCTTACTCGGCCGAGAGGGGGATTAAATTCCCCCTGCTCGATAGAAATGGAATTGTCCTTTACTGGGCAGTGTCGCCCTCCGCCTCTTCCTCGGCAGGAGCGGAATGAATCTCGGTGATGGTCACGACGACCTTCTCCGGATCCGTCATCATATCGACATTGCTGTCCTTTGCAATGTCCAGATCCTTTACTTTAATGGTGTCACCGACTTTCAGCGTTCCTACGTCTACCTGGATGCGGTCTACCAGGGAATCCGGCAGAGCGCGGTAGGAGATTTCCTGCAGCATCTGCTCCGGGACACCCGCGCACAAATCGGCACCCACCAGGTGGATCTCTGCGGTAGAATGTACCTTTTCACCGCTCACCAGGGCCTGAAAATCAATCTCGTCCACCTGACGTTTCAGAGGATTGTAGTCCACCTCTTTGATCAGCGCATTGTAGGTCTGGCCTTCTACTTCCAGAAGAACCCGGCCGCCTTTGCCCTCGGTCTTTAACAGGCGCTCTACTTCCCTTTTGTCTAACTTCAGGGGAATGGTTTCCGGCAGCTCCCGTCCAAAGACGGTACCTGTAACATACCCTTCACGTCTAAGTTTCTTGGCCTTTGTGTTCATGTCTCGTTTTTCAGCTTTTAAAGTATTCATTTATCTTTTCCTCCAAAAATCTGAATCACGCTTAGCAGCCTTCCACTCTATCCATCGGGATAGGTCGTGTTAAGTGTATTTCTTTGCTACACTTTTATTATACCACTGCTTGTCAATAGGCAATTAAAGAAATTTTTGCATATCGTCATATTTCTGCAACAAACTTACGCAAGAAAAGTGTGGAAAAGTTTGTGCCTTGGTGATATAACTATTTTGATATTTGTGTTCAATAGCGAGGCGGACATACCATGAGATCACGCTGTGATAAGTAACAGTTTCCGCAAAAGGTGAACGGAGATTACGCAACATGGAAATCAGAGAATATAAAACATACAACGAATTGGAGATTCTGCGCCTATACACAAGTGTAGGCTGGACTGCCTACACGGATTGTCCGGATGTGTTGCGAAAAGGCTTTGCTAACTCTATGCTGATTCTTGCAGCCTATGAGGGGAATCGTCTGCT
Organism: uncultured Lachnospiraceae bacterium; assembly: GCA_944383835.1. GTDB lineage: Bacteria > Bacillota > Clostridia > Lachnospirales > Lachnospiraceae > RGIG7193. The sequence goes on from CALWRE010000035.1 coordinate 30,139, forward strand.
TGGCATCATTCGTACCGTGGGCGATGGGCATACCATTGTGTTTGTGCAGGATATTTTGGTGTTCCCGGAATATCAGCGAAAAGGCATTGGGACTGCACTCTTACAAGCCATATTGGATCGATACAGCCATGTTCGACAGATTGAATTAGCAACGGATAACACACCGAAAACCATTGCTTTTTACAAGTCAATGGGATTCTATGAAATGTCCGAAATCGGTTGCTGTGGGTTTATGAAAGGATAACAAAGCGGGCAGCCTCGTTATAGTTTTTGATATGCTTTCGCAGAAAACATCCTTGACAAATCTCGTCTCAATAGGCAATTAAAGAAATTTTTGCATATCGTCGTATTTCTGTAACAAAAAAATAATATAATAACCTCGAATTTTTCCCCCACCTATGGTATAATGTTCACGACAGCACCCCGCCGTGCGTGCAGATGAGCAGGAGAGAACGGCCATGCCGAAGGAATGCACGGCGGGGTGTGAGGACAGGGGAAACCGCGTAGATCCCGCGTATGCAGGAACAAGGAGATTTTGAATGATTCGTACAAATAAAGTGAAGATTATGACCAGAGCAGCTGTCTTCGAGAAGCATGAGGAAAGAGGCTCCCTATATATCAGTCGTTTTTTTAAGACAGATTACATCGGGCTGGGTTTGCTGAAATCTGCCATATCGCTGACCTTTGCCTTCGGACTGGGCGTCTGTATGTGGGGCCTGTATTTTTCCGAAGAATTGATGACGCAAAAAAGCATAGAGGATTTGATTGGAATAGGAAGAAACATCCTTCTGTGGTATGCGGCGGCCCTGGTCGCCTTTTTGGCTGTCTCGGCGGTGATTTATGCGATCCGGTATTCCCGCGCACAAAAGAAGCTTAAGGGATACCGCAGCGGCCTGCGCAAACTGCTGAAGCTGTATCAGGAAGAAGATAAACAGAAGGAGCGTTCGGTATGATAATGAAATTGCTGCTTTTCAAAGAAAAGCTTAAGGAATTCTATGCAAGGTACGACATATATATAAATCCGGTAGTGAAATTTCTGCTGGCATTTTTGTCCCTGTGGATGCTGCGAACCAATCTGGGCTATATGACCAGATTTAACGGCATGGCGGTGATTCTGGTGGTGGCCCTTCTGTGCTCCCTGCTGCCTGTGGGGGCGGTGGTGCTGTTCGCAGCCGTTTTTATGCTGGGTCATATATATGCATTGTCGCTGGAAGCCTTTCTGGTGTGCTTTATCCTGTTTGGCATCATGTTCTTTTCCTACTATATCTTTAAGCCGGGCGACAGTATTATCCTAGTCCTGGTGCCGCTTTTGTTCTGGCTACGTCTGCCTTATCTGGTTCCCCTTATCCTGGGGCTGGTGGCAACGCCGTTAGCAGCGATACCGGCGGGTTTTGGCACCGTTATCTACTATATGATCACGGCGGTTAAGCAGAACGCCGCGGCGCTTACGGAGACGGAAACCAGCAGCATGCTCACCCGTTTTCAGCTGATGGTGGACCAGACGGTGGCCAACCGGGCCGCCTGGGTTATGATTATAGCCTTTGCGGTGACCATTGCCCTGGTCTATGTGATCCGCCGCATGTCCATGCCTCACAGCTGGAAGATTGCCGTAGGGGTGGGGGCGATTATGGAGATCGCCATTATCCTGGCGGGAACGACAATCCTGCAGATCTCCCGTACCAATTTCCCGATGGTGAGTATGGTGATCGGCGTCTTAGTCGCCGTACTTTTATCGCTGGTGCTGGAATTTTTCCTGTTTTCCGTGGATTATAACCGCACGGAATATGTACAGTTTGAGGACGACGACTATTATTACTATGTGAAGGCCGTCCCTAAGCTGACGGTTACCCCTCCGCAGCGGGAGGTAAAGCGCTTCGCGGTGAACAGCCGCGGCCGGGAGCAGGGGTTTTCGGAGACGGTGGATCTGGGTGAGGATGTCCGCGCCTTAATGAATGAGTCTGATGAAAAGTAGTTTGGAGGCAGCACACGATGGATGTGTTAACCGATTTTTTTGACCGATATCTGAGAATGACCAATCTGCCCAGCATCCGGGTCGCCGACGTGCTGGAGATTATCATCCTGTCATGGCTGTTTTATCGGATCCTGCGCTGGATTAAGAACACCAGGGCCTGGGGCCTGATGAAGGGAGCTTTGGTTCTTGTGGTGTTTATTCTCATTGCCAATGCCCTGCAGATGAACACGATCATGTGGCTGGTTCAGAATTTGCTGAGCGTAGGATTGGTAGGCCTGGTGATTATCTTTCAGCCGGAGCTGCGGCGTTCCCTGGAGGAACTGGGAAGAAAGCGTATGGTGCCGATTTTAAGCTCCGACAGCCGGAAGCAGGGAGACGACAGCTTCAGCGACCGGACGGTGAACGAGCTGGTAAAGGCCAGCTTTGAGATGGGAAAGGCAAAGACGGGGGCCCTGATTGTCATCGAGCAGGACACTCCTTTGGGCGAATATGAGCGCACCGGAATCCGGGTCGACGGAATCGTAACCAGCCAGCTCCTTCTCAATATATTTGAAAAAAACACCCCCCTTCACGACGGGGCGGTGATTATCCGGGGAAACCGGGTGACGGCGGCCACCTGCTACCTGCCCCTGTCCGATAATATGGAGATCAGCAAGGAGCTGGGAACCAGGCACCGGGCGGGCTTAGGAATCAGCGAGGTGACGGACAGCGTTACAATCATCGTGTCCGAGGAGACCGGCGCAGTATCTCTGGTTCAGAAGGGACAGCTGATGCGGGGAATCACCAGCGAGGAACTGAAAAAGGAATTGCTGAAACTGAAAAAGGACGACGAGACAAATCGTGGTCTGGGCTATAAACTCTTGAAAGGATTGCAGAAGAATGAGGAAAAAGCTGACCAATAACTGGGGTTTAAAGCTGATTTCCGTCTGCCTGGCCGTCTCCATGTGGCTGATTGTAATCAATGAGAGCGACCCCGTTGAGAGCAAGACGGTTACGGTCCGCAACGTGGAATACCGAAATGAGGACGTGGTCATCGACAGCGGCCAAACCTTTACGGTGGAAGAACTGGAGGGCCGGGGGATCAGCGTTACCGTCCAGGTAAGAAAATTGGATTCGCCCAAGGTGAGCGGCAATGATTTTGTGATTATTGTGGATCTGGCCAAAATGGGGCCTTACGGGGCGGTGGAGATCGACGTTGAATGGAGGAATCCAGGCACGTATACCATCGATGAGTCCGATATTTCATGGCGGACGACCACCGTTCAGGTGACGCTGGAGGATATCATAGAGAGAAATTATTCGGTGCAGCTTCTGACGTCCGGCCAGCCGGAGGAGACCTACATCGTCGGCGACTGTACGCTTAGCCCGCGGTCGGTGGAAATCAAGGCCCCCGCTTCTGTGATGGAGCGCATTCGGTCGGTGGGAATTGAAGTGGATATAAATGGGCTGAACAGTGAGGTCGCCGGGACAGCCCCCCTTAAATATTACGATGTTTCCGGCAATGAGCTGGATCTGTCGTCGGAGAATTTGGAGGACTATGAATTCTCTGTCAGCGCAGACCAGATCGAATATACGATTCCCCTGCTGAAGACAAAGGAGGTAAGGCTTTCTTTCGGAACTCCGCAGGGCGAGGTGGCGGATGGCTACCGCTTTATAGAGATTGAAGGGGCGAACCAGACGGTCAACATCGCCGGCCTCCGGGCCGTATTGGCGGATATCGACGCGATTGAGATTCCTTCGGACCTGCTTTCCGTAGAGGGGGCGAGCGAAAATGTGGTGGTGGAAATTGACACCGCCCAGTATGTCCCCGAAGGAGTGACGGTGGAAGGGGAGAGCGTCGTCACGGTAACCCTGGTAGTGGAGCCTCTGGTGACGCAGATCCGGGAGGTTCTGCCGGAGCAGATCGCCATTGACGATGCGGAGGAAGGCTATGTCTATACGATACGAAGCAGCGCCTCCGTGTCCATCGAAGGCCTGGAGGAGGATTTGAACGCCCTGACCGACGATATGCTGGATGCACGGATTTCCGTGGCCGGCCTGGAGGAGGGAACCTCGACCGTGCCGGTGGATGTAACGGTGGGTACTGGCTTTACCCTAGTTGACGCCGGCGAGGTCACCGTGACGAAGGAAAGGATTCCGGAGACGCAGGCGAGCGAGCCGTCCACTTCCGCACCGCAGGAAACGGAGGAAGAGGAGGAAATCCTGCGTCCGACGGCAGAGGAGACAACCCGCCAGACCGAGGAAAGTACGCGCACGACGCAGGAAAGCACCCGCCAGCCCCAAACAGCCGCCTCCTCCGGACAGACCGCCGGCGGGGGGACGGAGAGATAAAGGTTCTTCCTCGAATGGACTGCCTTCGAGGCAGCCTCATCCGATAAGACATATTCAGTAAAAGGCAAGGAAGGCGTCATGCCTTCCGGGGGAAAGGAAGGATTCATTATGGTAAAAGAAAAAGTAACTGTTACAAACCGCACCGGACTTCATCTGAAACCGGCAGGAACTCTGTGCAACGAGGCCATCAAATACAAATCTTCGGTGACCTTTCAGTTCCACACCACCAACGTCAACGCCAAGAGCGTTCTGAGCGTCCTGGCGGCCTGCGTAAAATGCGGGGACGAGATTGAGTTTATCTGCGACGGCCCCGATGAAGAGGAGGCCCTGGCCGCCATGGTCCGGGTGGTGAAAAATAATTTCGGAGAAAAGGACGAGAAGTAATGCAGGCAATTATTCTTGCGGCCGGCATGGGACGGCGGCTGAAGGAGCTGACGAAGGACGCCACCAAATGTATGGTAAAGGTCAACGGCGTGACCTTGATCGAGAGGGCGCTTACGGCTCTGGATAAGCTGTCCCTGCGCCGCATCATTCTGGTGGTGGGATATGAGGGACAGAAACTTAAGGAATATGTGGACGGGCTTTCGGTCCGTACGCCTGTTTGCTACGTGGAAAATCCCATCTACGATAAGACCAACAATATTTATTCCCTGTACCTGGCAAGGGAGTATCTTCTGGAGGACGACACGCTTTTGCTGGAGTCGGATCTGATTTTTGAAGAGGCGGTGCTTCTCCGTCTGCTTGACAACCCCTATCCCAGCCTGGCCCTGGTGGCCCGCTATGAGAGCTGGATGGATGGGACGGTGGTGACCCTGGACGCTGAGGATAATATCACCGGTTTTACCGGCAAGAAGGATTTTGATTTTACGAAGACCGCATCGTATTATAAGACGGTCAATATCTATAAATTCGGCAGGGATTTTTCAAGCGGCTATTACGTCCCTTTCCTGGAGGCTTACTGCCATGCCCTGGGCCACAACGAATATTATGAGCAGGTCTTAAAGGTGATCGCCTATCTGGACCGGCCGGTGATCAAGGCGGCCCGCCTGGAGGGGGAGAAGTGGTATGAGATCGACGACATTGCGGATCTGGATATTGCCGAATCCATCTTTGCCTCGGGGGAGGAAAAGCTCCGGCGGATGAGCCGGCGCTACGGCGGCTACTGGCGTTATCCGGGCCTGCTGGATTTCTGCTATCTGGTCAATCCCTTTTATCCCGGTTCCCAGCTGATGGCCGAGATGAAGAATAACTTTGAAGTCCTGCTGGCGAATTATCCTTCTGGAATGGAGGTCAACAGCCTGCTGGCGGCCAAGAATTTCGGGCTGAAAAAGGAGCAGATCGCAGTGGGAAACGGGGCGGCGGAATTGATTAAGGCCCTGCTGGAGATGCTTCCGGGCCGTCTGGGAACGGTGCTTCCCACTTTTGAGGAATATCCCAACCGCAAGCCGAAAGAGACGGTGCCCTATTACGCGGATCCGGAGCGGGGATACGCTTATACGGCCTCCGATCTGATGGAATATTTTGCGGATCAGGATATTTCGGCATTAACGCTGATTAACCCGGACAACCCCACCGGCAATTATATCCCGAAGGCTGACGTTTTGAAGCTCGCCGGCTGGGCGGCGGACAGAAGAATCCGCCTGATTGTGGATGAATCCTTCGTGGATTTCTGCGACAGCACCGGGGAAAGCCTGCTGAGCCAGGAGGTGCTTCGGGCTTACCCGGAACTTTTGGTGGTAAAGAGTATTTCCAAGTCCTTCGGGGTTCCCGGACTGCGTTTGGGAATCCTGGCCGGAGGAGACGAGAAACTGATCAGCGCGGTGAAGAAAAACGTGGCGATCTGGAACATCAATTCCTTTGGCGAATTTTATATGCAGATTGCGGAGAAATATCGTTCCGATTATGAAAAGGCCTTGGAGGACTTCCGGCGGGTCAGGGCGGATTTTGCCGCTGGCCTCAAGGCTCTGGACTGGCTTGAAGTCTATCCCAGCCAGGCCAATTACCTGATGTGCCGGCTGACCGGGGGAAGGACGGCCACGGCGCTGACCGTGCATTTGTTGGAGAAACAGGATATCCTGATCAAGGATCTGTCTGGGAAAAAAGGACTGAATGGAGAGTATATCCGCCTGGCGGTGCGCCGCCCGGAGGAAAATGAGAGGCTGCTTGCCGCCCTGCGTGAATGCCGGGATAATCTATGACGAAAGGAAACAAGACACGATGGAACTGACGATACTGATGCCCTGCCTCAACGAAGCGGAGACGCTGGAAACCTGCATCCGCAAAGCCAGGACATACCTGGAGACAAGCGGAATCGACGGAGAGATCCTGATCGCGGATAACGGGAGCACCGACGGCTCACCGGACATTGCGAAGCGCTGCGGCGCGCGGGTTGTGGAAGTGCCGGAGCGGGGCTACGGGGCCGCGCTGATCGGAGGCTGCAATGCCGCCCAGGGTAAGTATGTGATCATGGGGGACGCCGACGACAGCTACGATTTCCTGCATCTGGATCCATTTGTGGAAAAGCTCCGGGAGGGCTACGACCTGGTGATGGGCAACCGCTTTAAAGGCGGGATAGAGCCGGGGGCCATGCCGCCGCTGCACCGCTATCTGGGAAACCCGGTGCTTTCGTTTATAGGCAGGCTCTTTTATCCCAGCAATATCGGGGATTTCCACTGCGGGCTGCGCGGCTATAACAGGGAATCCATTTTGAAGCTGAAGCTGCAGACCACCGGCATGGAGTATGCCAGCGAGATGGTCGTAAAAGCCACTCTCTATAAGCTGAAGATCACTGAGGTGCCGACGACGTTAAAGAAGGACGGGCGTTCCCGCGCCCCGCATCTGCGGAGTTTCCGGGACGGCTGGCGCCATCTGAAATTTTTGCTGATGCACAGCCCCAACTGGCTGTTTCTCTACCCCGGCATCTTTTTTATGGCGGTGGGGCTTATCCTGATGGTGAGCCTGATGTTTGGGCCGATTTCCATCGGCAGCATTACCCTGGATATCCACACGATGCTCTACGGCTCGGCGTTTACGATCATCGGCGCCAGCACGATACAGTTCGCCGTGTTTACAAAAACCTATGCGAAGAATTCCGGCTTTATCCCGGTGGAGGGAAAGGCCATCGATAAGATCACCGAGGACAGAGTGATCCTAGGCGGGGCTATCCTGCTGGTCATTGGGATCATCGCTACGGTGGTCGCCCTGGTCGTCTGGGGCGAGCATTCCTTTGGGGCCCTGAACCCGCAGTATATCATGCGGCTGACGATACCGGCGCTGACGGCCATGGCCGTGGGCGTACAGATGATTTTCGGCGGTTTTTTCATCGGAATCCTGAATATCCGCCACAAATAAGGGCGCAGGGCAGGGACAATTTGAATGCAGGAGATGTATCATGGCTAGAGAATACGACGACGCCACGCTTAAAAGGCTGCAGCAGCTGGAGCTGGGGATCTTAAAGGATTTTATCTATATCTGCGATAAATATGAGCTGACCTGGTTTTCCTTTGCCGGGACGGCCATCGGCGCGATCCGCCACAAGGGATTCATCCCCTGGGACGATGATATTGATGTCTGCCTGCCGCGGCCGGATTTTGAAAAGTTCCTGCAGGCGGCCTGGACGGAATTCCCGGATAAATACCAGATATTGAATGCGGAGACCGACGACCGCTATCCGCTCACGACCACCCGTCTGATGTTAAAAGGAACGAAGTTCAAGGAGATGCCTTTGAAGGATGTGCCCTGCGACATGGGGATTTTTCTGGACATCTATCCCTTCGACAATGTGTCGGACGACGAGAAGGAGTACCGGAAACAGGCCTGGGACGCCTGGTTTTGGAGCAAGGTGCTGATCCTGCGCTGCCTACCGAAGCCGATGCTGCGCTTTAAGGGCGTAAAGGCCGCCCTTGTCACCGCCGCCTGTGTGGTGATCAACTTTTTTTTGGGGCTGTTCGGTTTTTCCCGCCGCAAGATCTATCTGCGGTGCAAGGAGGCTATGACTCGGTACAACGACCGGGAAACCAGCCGGATCAGCTATTTGTGCGATACGGACCGTTTCTGGAACACCATCGCCCTGGCCGATCTCTATCCGATCCGGCAGCTGGATTTCGAGGATATCCAGGTCAACTTCCCCAATCGTGTGGAGAAGATGCTCGCCCAGATGTATCCCGATTACATGACCCTTCCCCCGGTGGAAAAGCGCAGAAATCATTTCCCTTACGAACTGGATTTTGGAATTTATGGTAAAGAAAATGCGGCGTTGGATCCTGGGCGCTGACCGGGATCACGCGAAAGACAATTTTTTATGGAATATGATCGGCAGCGTCCTGTATGCGGCGGCGACGATCCTTTTGGTCCGGCTGACCAGAGGGGCCGCCGGCACCGGGGCCGGGGCCGATTTTAATATTGCTTTTAAAACAGGGCAGATTCTGCTGACCGTGGGATATTTTGAGATCCGCCCGTTTCAGGTTACCGATGTGAACAATGAATACAGCTTTCAGGACTATCTGAGCCTGCGGGTTCTCACCTGCGCAGCCATGGCGGCCCTGGGCTTTCTGTATCCGGCGGTAAGCGGGGAGGAGGGGGAGCGCTTCGCCCTCTTTGCCCTCCTGTGCCTGTATAAGCTGATGGACGGGGCGGCCGACGTTTTCGAGGGAGAATTCCAGAAGAACGGACGGATGGATCTGGCCGGGAAATCCGTGGCCTTCCGCACTGTTTTTTCCGTGGCGGCCTACGGGATAGCCCTTTATCTGACCCGCGATGTGATCCTCTCCGTCTGCGTCATGGTGGCGGCGGCCGCGGCCGGCGTCCTTCTGTTTGACGTGACGCTGATCGGCTGTTTTGCCCGCCTGGCCCTGTCCTTTGACGGACAGAGGCTGAAGCGGCTGGTGCGAAGCACCATTTTTCTCTTTATCGGCTCCATCCTCTGCCTCTATATTTTTAATGCTTCCAATTATGCGGTGGACGCCGTGTACCAGGGCGCAGATGCGGCCTCGGCGGATATCCGCTACGTCTATGCCTGCATTTTTATGCCGACTTCCGTGATCAATTTGGCCAGCGGCTTCGTCTTCAAACCGGTGCTGACGACGATGGCCGCCCACTATGTGGAGGGGAGGCTAAAGGCCTTTGGCTCGCTGGTGGGCAAGCTCCTCCTGGGCGTGGCGGCTCTGACGGCTCTGGCCCTGGCCGGAGGGGCGCTGCTTGGCATACCGGTGCTCTCCCTGATCTATGGGTACGACTTGAACGGATACCTGCCGGAACTATTGGTATTGATCCTTGGCGGCGGCTTTAACGCGGCCGGCATTATCCTGTATTATGCGATGACGGTGATGCGCAGGCAGAAGGGAATCCTGGCCTCCTATGTGCTGGTGTCCCTGGCGACCCTCCTCGTCAGCGGCTGGAGCGTGAGAAGCTACGGCCTGATGGGAGCCGCCGTATCGTATTGCGGCGTGATGGCGTTGCAGACAGCGGTCTTTGGCGCGGCCGCTTTTGCCGGCTGGAGGCAGGCGGCAAAAGAAAAAGAAAGAGGAGCGGATGGATGATGGGAGGAACAGACAGGAAAACAGGGAGAGAAACAGGCAGAGAAATGGGAAGGGAGCCGGGCGGGGAGCCAGGCAGAGAGGCGCGCGTATTGAAGCGGAATGGTTCCCGGCCGCAGGTCGATGTGCTGATCCCGGTGTATCGTCCGGGGCCAGAGTTTGAAAGCCTTCTCGCCATGCTGGAGCGGCAGACCTGGAAACCCGACCGGCTGATCCTCCTGGAGACGGTTCGCTCGGAGGAGTTTGACCCGGAGCGATATGCCCGAGGAAGAGAGGATGTTGCGGTGATCCCTATACCGCCGGAGGAGTTTGACCACGGCGGCACCAGGGACCGGGGGGCGCGGGAGAGCCGGGCCGATATTCTGCTTTTCATGACCCAGGATGCGGTTCCGGCCGACGAGTATCTGGTGGAAAACCTGGTCCGCGCTCTGGGAGAGCCGGGAGCGGGCATTGCGGCGGCCTATGCCAGGCAGCTGCCCCGCCAGGACTGCGGCCTGATCGAGAGATATACCCGCAGCTTTAATTATCCGCCGGAGAGCGGGGTGAAGAGCCGGGAGGATCTGCCCCGCCTTGGCATTAAGGCGTATTTCTGCTCCAATGTATGCGCCGCCTATCGGCGGGAAATCTATCTAAGGCTGGGCGGTTTCCCGCGGCACACGATCTTCAATGAAGATATGATCTTTGCGGCGGGGCTGATTGGGGCCGGTTACCGGATTGCCTATGCGGCGGACGCCTGCGTAATCCATTCCCATAATTACAGCGGCCTGACCCAGCTTCACCGCAATTTTGACCTGGCCGTGTCCCAGGCTGACCATCCGGAGATCTTTGCCGGCCTTCCCTCCGAGGGGGAGGGGATCCGCCTGGTGAGATCCACGGCTGCCTGGCTGCTGCGCCGGGGGAAACCTTGGCTCCTGCCGGTCCTTGTCTGGCAGTCTGGCTGTAAGTATCTGGGCTATCTGCTGGGAAAACGGTATAAAAGCCTTCCCCGCCGCCTGGTGCTGGCGCTTACGATGAACAAGAGGTACTGGAAGAAGGAGAAGGACTGGAAAAAGGAGAAAGACTGAAAGAATGAGAGAGAATGCTGCGATCAATCATACCTTTGCCGTCTGCGCCTACAAGGACTCCCCCTATCTGGAGGAATGCCTGCGCTCCCTGGCCGGGCAGACGGCGCCGGCGCGGATTATCCTGTGCACCTCCACGCCCAGCCCCTTTATCGAGGAGACAGCCGGCCGGTACGGGATTCCGGTCTATGTGCGGGAGGGAAAAAGCGATATCCAGGACGATTGGAATTTTGCCTATGAAACGGCGCAGACCCGCTACGTGACCCTGGCCCATCAGGACGACGTGTACCAGCCGGATTACCTGGAAAGCTTTCTGCGGGCCGTAAGAAAATATCCGGATATTTCTCTGTATTTTACCGCCTACACGGCCATCCGCAATGGAAAGCCGGATCCAGGGGAGCGTACCTGCCGGGTGAAGCGGCTTTTATGCAGCCTGGTGCGTTTCCACCGGCTGGCGGCCCTGAGCTTTGTCAAAAAAGGCTGCCTGTGCTTAGGCAACGGCATCTCCTGCCCGATGGTCACCTACGACCGGAAGGCAGCGGGGGAGAGGCCTTTTCAGTCCCAGCTGAAATTCGCCCTGGACTGGGAATTCTTCTGGAAGATGGCCGGGAGGCCGGGACGGTTCTATTATGAGAGCCATCCCAAAGGCTTTTTCCGCATCCATGAGGGGGCGACCACTTCCGGCTTTACGGCGGATCACAGAAGGAGCGCCGAAGAGGCGGAGATGTTTTCCCATTTCTGGCCCCGTCCTATTGTCCGGCTTTTGATGCGGTTTTACTCCAAGTCCTATTCCACCTATGAAGATCCACAGGCAAAGAAAGGGGCGCGTGATCGATTAGACTTTTACAGATTTTGGAACCGATATTTCTGGCGGCGATGCTTGCCTTCACGGCAGGCTTTTTTGCGTATCTGTACCGAAAAAACAAAAGGGGAGAGAAGCTGGACCTGAGCCGGTTGTTTGTGCCCTGCGTGCTGTTCTGGGGCGTATTGTACTCCCTTGTCTTCATCCCCTTTTCCGCCCCCGACGAATACGCCCATTTTGCCTCCGCTTATCGCCTGTCCAATCAGCTGATGTTCAAAGAGGCGGTAAACGACGAAGGACAGGTGCTGGTCCGGGAGGAGGATGGCCGGCTCCTCGCCCAGGAGCTGAACCTGGATTCCTATGACGAGGTGTACGGCAGCTTTTTTGCCCTGGATCAAAGCGAAGGGGAGATTGGCTACGGCCATGCGCCGATGGATGTGGCGGGCCATGCCTATCTGCCCCAGGCCATAGGCATCACGCTGGGGCGGCTTTTGTCCTTAGGGCAGGTGTTGACCATCTACCTGGGCCGGCTCTGTAATCTGGGCTTTTTCATCCTCTGCGGATTCCTGGCGATCCGCCTGGCCCCCTGCTGCAAGATGGGCTTTTTGGGGGCTGCGATGCTGCCGATGACGCTGGAGCTTGTTTCTTCTTTATCTTATGACGGCTTTGCCATCAGCTTAGGTTTCCTTTTTACCGCCTATGTGATGCATCTAATCTACTGGGCCCCGAAGGTGGGAGGCAGGGAACTGGCGGTCCTGGCCCTTCTGCTGGCCCTGCTGGCCCCCTGCAAGATGGTCTATATTCCAATGGCCCTTCTGTGCTTTTTGATCCCGCGGGAAAAATTCGGCTCAAAGAAGGGGTTCTTTATCGCAGTGGCCGTTGTGGCTGCGGCGATGGCGGCAGCCGTCTTGCTGGTGAATTTTGATAAGCTTTTCAGTTATCTGGAGGGAACAGGAGGAGCGGTGGAATGGGCCGGCGGGGCGGCAGGCTACAGCTTCTCTTTGGTTTTGTTGCACCCAGTCCAGGTGATCGGGATTTTCCTGAACACGTTTCTGCGGCGGCTGCCGGAGTATGTTTACGGCATGCTCGGCGGCTCGCTGGGCTGGCTGCAGTATGAGACGGACGGGGTGCTTGTCCTTTTTTTGCTGGCCTGGACGGCGCTTACCGTCCTGCCGGTCAGGGGAGAGGGGGTGGAGGCTGTTAAGCTCTCCGGAGCGGACGCAGTCCTGCCAGCGGAAAGGAAATCGGAAACGGATCTGGCTGTGCTGCCGGTGCGCCACAGAGCCATAAGCCTTGCGGTTTGCCTGTTTGTTGTGATCGCGACGATGCTGATCATGTTGATGTCCTGGACGCCGCTTGGTTCGCCGGTGATAGAAGGGGTGCAGGGAAGGTATTTCCTGCCGGTGCTTCCTCTGGGCCTGGCTGCCCTGCGCAGCCGCCGGCTGACGTTGGAGAAAAACGTGGACGGGATATTGCTGGGCGGCTACTGCATTGTCAACCTGCTGGTGCTCCAGGGAATTGTAGGGAGGATGTGAGGGATGAGAGTAAAAGAAATAACAAAGGCGGATTTATTCTTAGTGATAGTGGCCGCTGGAATCGGTATACTCTTCATCTACGGAATAATAATCACTAACTTGAGGGGAATTGTACATTTTTGCGATGTTGACATGTATGCGGATCTGTCAGTAGCAAAATTGATGTGGGAGCAAAAAACACTATTTCCGGAGAATTGGATCTTTGGAAACCAGTATTATATTATTGCCACGCCGGTTTGGTGCGCTCTGTTTTATGGGATAACGGGAAATTTGAGCCTTTCAATGGGAATTGCCTCTTCGGTTATGGGATGTTTAACTGTATTGGCATTTGTATGGATGCTGATTCCATTTGTTGCACAAAAAAGACATTTGATTATTGCGGCAGTTGCTTTGCTGGGATGTGTCGTAAGCGACAGCGCTTTTTACAATACATTCAGCCAGTTATTTTTTACTATGTGCAGTTATTATTCATGTTATATGATTACGGCATTTTTGGTTTGGGGCGAGTATGCACGGATTCAGATGGGAAAAAATCAAATGACGGGCAAAGGCCCTTATTTGATTTGCGCTTTGTGTGTGGCGCTAAGTTTCTGCACAGGCCTTCAAAGCTTTCGGCAAACATTTATTATGCTGGTACCTATCTGTATTGTGGAAATGTTTTTTTTAGTAAAATCCGTATATCATCGTATAAACCCGTTATCAAGAAAAGCTTTTTGGTTTACAGCAGCAAATGTTGTCGCGAATGTATTAGGACTGTTGGTAATCCGGCTGCTCGCAATACCGAGATATACTATTTATGGTGATTATGGGCTGATCGGCAGTTTTGCAGAGGCAAAAAACAATCTTATGGAAATCATAGAAAGTTTAATTACGGCAGTTGGTTTTGGGAATCAGGACAACATATGGATTTTTGGGTATTCGATTTGCCTGCTTGTTATTTTTCTTGTGTCGTTTCTGATAATGATCATAAAGAAGGAAAAAACAGGTTTTTCTTTGCTGGTTCTGTTAAATTTAATTAGTATTCTAGTTGTGATGGGCGGAAAATTGGTAACGCATATGCAGATAAGACCGGCGTACTTATGTTTTTGGTATCCATTGGTTTGCTTGTGCTTTGTATATTTGCTGGAATCCTGTTCACTCAAATTTTTACGCACGCTTTTATTGCTGAGTTTTTGCATGGCAATGTTTATCAACTATCGGATAACCTACTCTTCTGTATATGATTGGATCGCAGTGTTACAGGAAGACTACAATGAGAGGGTGGAGGTTTGCAATTGGATGCGGGAAAATGGATATAATCGATTATTTGGACGAAATAATTTTACAGAACAGGTTGCCGTGGTTTCCAATGGAGATATTTTATCTGCCTGTTGGGGAGAAGACAGTGCGGAAAATATGTTTTTGATTACTCCTTGTCTTGTGAATACAGATATTTATCAAGCGGAACATGACGATGAAACATTATATCTTATTATGGATGACGCAGAGGAAATTTTTCTGGAAAAAGCAAAGAGTATGGGGGCAGAGGTAGAAATGGTCAGAGACTTGGAGCACAGAAATGCAAAATTATATATTAGCTCTCGCTATCTCATTCTTATGGACAATTAGAATTCAGTGGTATAGCGAGACAATTAGGGGACTTACGGCAAAATGCAAGGAAAAATTTTAAAAACATTAAAGCATCGATTAAATCAAAAAATGAAAAGAAAAATATTGGCCGTGTTTCTTTCTATCCTTTTGACTGGTCTGGCACTAGATTTGGTCTTCCAGTGGAAGACTTTGGCTTTGCCGAGTGAAGAAAAAGGAGTTTTTGCCGTGTCAGAAGAGGCCGTGGCAGCGGAGGGCTTTCAGCAGACAAAGGAAGGCTGGCTGCTGCCTGCAGGGAGCAGCGGAGCCCTGACGGCGGACATTGGAGGAGATTTTATCGGCCGTTTCTGCTTTTCCTATCAGTATCAGGGGAGGTTGGAGGCCACCTGGTATGTCTGGTACGAGGGGGAGGATGAGCCGGAGGTAATCGAAGACAGCAACAGCTCGCTGATCGGAACCTCGGTGGAACGTCTGGATGAAACGGTGGATCGGGTCCGGATCGAGTGGAACCTCTCGGATGTTTCGGTTGCTTCTTCAGAAGAGGTTCCTTCAGAAGAAAATCCTGGCCTGACTGTCACAGGCCTTTACTGGGTCAACGCCTATTCAGCGAACTGGCAGAGGATGTTTTTCGTCTGGGTGATCCTGTCGCTGGCGGCATTCCTCTGGAGCAGCCGCAAATGGATCGCAACGCGGCTGGAGATCGCTTATCTGGCCACGGCCCTCGGAATGGGGATATTGATGATCGTCCTGCTGCCGGCCAACAAGGTCAGCTGGGATGAAGAGGTGCATTTCTTCCATAGTTACTGTGTATCCTATTTCGGCACAGAGGTGCGTTCCAACGATATATTGGAAAAGCTTTTTGTGGCGGACGAGGAAAACTGGCCTTACAGCCTCCCGGCAAACCTGGATGAGCGCAGGGAAATGAATGAAACCCTCAATGCGCGGGTGGAGGAGGAAAGCTACGATACGAGCAGAGGGCATGCGCTGGCGGGAATCTATACGCCGGCTTACCTTCCCCAGGCCCTGGGCCTGCGGCTGGGCCTCCTTCTGGGCCTGCCCTTTACGATAGCCTATCAGCTGGGGCGGCTGGGAAACCTCTTGTTCTGCGCCCTTGTCATGGCCTGGGCCATCCGGCGGATTCCGGTGGGCAAGGCGGTGCTTTCGGTGATCGGCCTGCTGCCTACGCCCCTGTTTTTGATGGCGACCTATTCCTATGATGCGTTTATTTCCGTACCCTTTGCCCTGGGCTTTTCCTTTTTCTTGGACGAGTACCTGCATCGGGAGAGGAA